>CADCWC010000387.1 GCA_902806305.1 uncultured Thermoleophilia bacterium
CGGACCGCCGTCAGCGCCTCGAGCGGGATGGCCACGCGTCCCTCGGTGGTGACGAGCACCACGCCGCCGTCCGGTGAGGAGCCGAGGCGGCCGCACCACGCGCCGCCTTGCGCCCGCACCTCGACCGCAGCCGCGGGCGCGTCCTCGTCATCGGTCGGCCACCACCCGGAGGCCGCGCTGAGCGCGAGCAGCGCCACCGACACGAACGTGAGCGCGATGCCCCGCGTCAGACGGCGGCTCGTGGCCCGGAGGTCGTCCGGCTCGGGGACCGTCGGCGAGGGCGGGCGCGGGCCGTAGAGCGGCCACGCCGCCCGGGCGACGAGGTACGTCGCCAGGCACGCGACCGCAAGCGCCGTCAGCGCCAGCAGGCCGGCCACGACCTGCAGCGACCCGGGCTCCGAGGGGTCCGCCTCGGTGAGGACGCCGCAGAGGCCGATGAAGCCCAGCACGGCGAGCTGGACGCCGTGCCATCCGCGGGCCGACCCGCGCAGCTCGTCGAGCCGACTCGGGGCCGTGTCCGGCTGCTCGGTCTCGGGCATGCCGCATGGTATCCGGCGGCCGGGACCGCCGGCGCGCCGAGCCCGTCAGCCGGTCACGGTCACGGGACCGGGGCCCCGGCGGCGGGCGTCGTGCGGCGACGGACCTCCTCGCGGACGACGGGGGCGACCTCCGTGCCGTAGAGCTCGATCGAGCGCATGGCCTGGGCGTGGGGCAGCGAGCCGACGGCCGTCTGGGCGACGAAGCGCTGGTGGCCGAACAGCTCGTGCTGGGCCAGCAGCTTCTCGACGACCTCCTCCGGGCTGCCGACGAGGAGCGCGCCGCCGGGCGAGCGGAGCGCCTCGAAGGCCTGGCGGGTCATCGGACCCCACCCGCGCTCGCGGCCGATGCGGGTCATCATCGCCGCGTAGGGCGGGAAGAACTCGTCGGCCGCCTGTCGGGAGCTCGCCGCGACGTACGTGTGCGAGTTGATCGCCACCGGCAGCTCGCGCGGGTCCCGGCCCGCCTCGCGTGCGGCGTCACGGTAGAGGTCGACGAGCGGCACGAAGGCCGCGGGCGCACCGCCGATGATCGCCACGGTGAGCGGCAGCCCGAGGGTCGCTGCCCGCACGACGGAGCTCGGGGTCCCGCCCACCGCCACCCAGACGGGCAGCGGGTCCTGCAGCGGCCGCGGGTAGACACCGATGTCGCGCAGCGGCGCCCGATGCCGCCCCGACCAGGTGACGCGCTCCGCGGCGCGCAGCGCCAGCAGCAGGTCGAGCTTCTCGGCGAACAGCTCGTCGTAGTCCTCGAGCGCGTAGCCGAACAACGGGAACGACTCGATGAAGGATCCGCGCCCCGCCATGATCTCGGCCCGTCCGCCCGAGAGCAGGTCGAGCGTCGCGAAGTCCTGGAAGACCCGTACCGGGTCGTCGGAGCTCAGCACCGTCACGGCGCTCGTGAGACGGATGCGTGTGGTGCGCTCCGCGAGCGCGGCGAGCGCCACGGCGGGCGACGAGACCGCGAAGTCCGGCCGGTGGTGCTCGCCGAGCCCGAAGACGTCGAGCCCGAGCTCGTCGGCCAGCACCGCCTCCTCGACGAGGTTCCGCAGCCGCTGCGCGGGGCTCACCCCGGCGCCCGTCGCCGCGTCCACCACCACGTCGGCGAAGGTGGCGACCCCGAGCTCCATGCCGGAACGCTACCGGAGCACGCGCCGTCCGACGTGGGATCCGGCCGGCCGCGACGGTGCTCGGACACCGTCGGCGATCGCGGCGGCTACCCTCCGGACATCGCCAACGTGCTGGTGACCGGGATGTCGGGGACGGGGAAGTCGACGGCGATCGCCGCGCTCGGTCGCCGTGGCTTCGGAGCGGTCGACACGGACTCGCCGACCTGGAGCCGATGGGCACCGACGGCCGACGGTGGTGAAGGCGAGTGGCTCTGGCGCGACGACCCGATCCGCCGACTCCTCACCGCGAGGCACGAGCGTCCGCTCTACGTCTCAGGGTGCGTGTCGAACCAGGGACGGTTCTACGACCTGTTCGACGCGATCGTCCTGCTGAGCGCGCCGGTCGAGGTGGTCCTCGATCGCGTCGCGACCAGGACGACGAACGACTACGGCAAGGCGCCCGCGGACCGCGACCGCATCGTGTCCCACCTCGGCTGGGTGGAGCCGTTGCTGCGCGCGACGTGCACCCACGAGATCGATGCGACCAGACCACTCGCGGAGGTCGTCGCCGCACTCACCGCCATCGGACGGGACGCCACGACGTCGCGCCCGTGAGCTGCGCCGTCGCGGTCGGCCCGGCGATCGGACGGTCAGGCCGACGGGGCCCCGGTGGACAGCTCGACGGAGGACGAACGCGGTGGACCGGGGGCGTCGGGCGCCTTCAGGTACTGGTGCACGAAGGCGATCGCCATGCTGCCCTCGCCGACGGCCGCCGCGACGCGCTTGACGGGACCGAGGCGGACGTCGCCCGACGCGAAGACGCCCGGCACGCTCGTCTCGAGGAGGTACGGGTCACGCTCGAGCTGCCAGCGCCCTGCGGCGCGGACGTCCGACCCGGTGAGCACGTACCCGTGCCGATCGAGCGCGATCTCGGGCGGCAGCCACGCCGTCTCGGCGTTCGCGCCGATGAAGATGAAGAGCCCACCGGACTCGACGGAGGTCGTCTCGCCACTCGTGGCCTCGCGGAGGTCGAGCGCCTCCAGGGACACGTCGCCGTGGGCGGCGACGACCTCGGTCCGATACAGGATGCGCACGTTCGGCCGGGCCGACAGCTGGTCGACCAGATAGCGCGACATGCTCTTGCCCAGCGTCTCGCCGCGGCAGAGGATGGTCACGCTCCGGGCGTGGCTCGAGAAGAACATGGCCGCCTGACCGGCGGAGTTCCCCGCACCGACGATGTGGACGTCGAGGCCATGGCTGTTGGCCGCCTCGCTCCGCGCCGCTCCGTACCAGATGCCCTTCCCGGCGAGCCGGTCGAAGCCGTCGACCGACAGGTGTCGCCACTCGACGCCGCAGGCCAGGATGATCGTCCGGGCCCGCAGGACGTCGCCGCCGTCGAGGTGGACGTGCCGCGTCGCGGCGTCGATCCGGGTGATCGAGCGCGTGACCAGGACCTCGGCCCCGAGCCGCCACGCCTGGCGCAGCGCCCGGCTCGCCAGCTCGTCCCCGGACACGCCGGACGGGAAGCCGAGGTAGTTCTCGATCCGCGACGAGGTGCCGGCCTGGCCGCCGGGCGCCTCTCGCTCCACCACGATCGTTCGCAGCCCCTCGGAGGCGCCGTAGACGGCGGCGGCCAGCCCCGCCGGTCCGGCGCCGACGATCACCGCGTCGTACTCCGCGGCCTCGGCCTCCGTCGTCAGGCGCAGCAGCTCCGCCACCCGGCGGAAGCGCGGCCGCACGACGGTCTTCCCGTCCACGACGCGGATCGTCGGCAGATCTTCGGCCTCGGGCAGCGGCCCGCCCCACTGCTCCGCGGCGTCCGGCGCGTCGGGCGTGATCCACCGGAAGGTGATCTGGTTGCGGCCCAGAAAGCGCCGCAGCTCCGCGCAGGACGCGTCCCACCGGTGCCCGACGACGATCGCACGCGGCGGCGGCGGGTCGGCGGCGATTCCCTGCAGGCCGCGGAGCCCGCCGATCCGGTGGGCTGCGAGCCGACCGACCTCCTTGCTCAGGTCCGGGTGCACGGCCGCGACGGCGTGGTAGTCATCGGCCTCGACGCGCATGACCCGCGACGTGTCCGCCGCACGGAACCCGACCGGGAACACCGTCCCGAGGACGATCGGCACCTCGCCGAACAGATCGCCCGGAAGCCGCCGGCCGACGACCCGCCCCACGCCGTCGACGAGCTTGACCGCCTCGATCCGACCCTCGAGCACTCCGAAGAGCGCCCGCTCCGAACCTTCCGGCGCCGCGAACTCGCCGGGCCTCAGCGTGATGTCCGCCGCCGCCCGCGCGAGCCGCTCGCGCTCCGCCGGGCCCAGAGCGGCGAAGACCGCGACGGAGCCCACCTCGTCCGCCGTCACCACGGCCGCACCGCCTGCTCCACGGCGGTCGACGCCAAGCAGGTGAAAGCAACCAGGGCCGCAAGGGCGGGAGCGCACCGAGCTTCGGCGGTGACCTGCACGGCGCAACGCTACTCGGACGCCGGCGTGGTTGCACGGACCGGCCCTCGTCCGTCGAAGACCGCGGCCGGCGGCCGCTGCCGTCCGACAGCACCACGGAGCGATCAGAGGGACTCGAACCCTCGACCTTCGCCATGGCCAGAGCGGGCGCCGACGCCAGCTGACCCTACGGCGCCCGACGCTCCGACAACACGAGCAAGCGGATGAAGGGAC
>CADCWC010000388.1 GCA_902806305.1 uncultured Thermoleophilia bacterium
ACGCTATCGCCGATGACGAGCACGCCGTGGTTCCGCAGCATGACCACGTTGACGTCCTCGCCGATCGCCCGTCCGATCCGCAGGCCCTCCTCGGCGGCGTCCGCCAGGCCGCCGTAGTCGAGCGATGTGACGCGTCCGTGGAAGTACGTCGCGTTCTGGCTCAGCGTGGTGTCGAGCCCGTCCTCGGTCATCGCCACGGCGGTCGCGTACGGCATGTGCGTGTGGAGCACGCAGCGCGCGGTCGGTCGGGCGAGATGGACACCGCGGTGGATCACGAAGGCCGTCCGCTCCCACTCGCCCTCGCCGTCGACGACCGTGCCCTCGAGGTCGATGGTCAGGATGTCCGAGGCCGTCATCTCCGACCAGTGCGGGCCGTAGCGGTTGAGCAGGATCCGATCGTCGGTGCCCGGCACCGCGAGGCTGAAGTGGTTGTCGATCGCCTCGTTGAAGCCGTGCAGGGCGGCGGCGCGGAGCGCGGCGGCCAGGTCGGTCCTCGCCTGCTGCACGAGCTCCTGACCTGCCATGGCGTGAACAGCGGACATGCGTGACTCCCTCCGGTCGGCTCGTGTGAGCCGGGTGTCTGCGACCGGCCGCGGCCGGTCCACAGGGGGAGCCTACGACACCGCCGCCCGTCGAGGACGGATCCGCCCGCTCCGGACGGCGTAGGCTGCCGACATGCGCGTCGTCGTCACACGTCAGGTCCACCGAGGGGAGAGCGCGTGAGCGTCACGCCGGGATGGAGCGGGCGCTTCTTCGAGGACTTCGCGGTCGGTGACGTGTACCGGAGCCGGCTCGGCCGGACGGTCACGGAGACCGACAACATCTGGTTCACGAACCTGACGCTCAACACGAACCAGTCGCACTTCAACACGCCCTACGCCGAGCAGAGCGAGTTCGGCCGGCCGCTCGTGAACAGCTGCTTCACGCTCTCGCTGGTGATGGGGCTGTCCGTGACGGACGTCTCCGAGAACGCGGTCGCGAACCTGGCCTGGGAGGCCATCTCGCTGCCGCGACCCGTGTTCGCGGGCGACACGCTGTGGGCCGAGACCGAGGTGCTCGAGATCCGCCCGTCGCGCTCGCGCCCGCAGGCGGGCCTCGTCACGGTGCGGACCCGGGGCCTGAACCAGCGCGCCGAGGTCGTGATCGAGTACCGCCGAACCGTGCTCGTGCGGCGCCGGGACGCGGACGTCGCGACGGCGCTCTTCCCCGTGACGGACGAGGACTGGCGCGTGTAGCGCACCCGACGGACGCGGGTCAGGGCCTGGCGCCGACGTCAGTCGGGCTCGGCGTCGACGAGCGTGCGGGCCAGGATCCCGGCGGTGACGAACGTCTCGTACAGCCGCAGCGGGTCGCCGTCCTCGAGGCGCACCGCACGGACGCCGGTGCGCTCCACGCCGCGCAGCCGCGTCGCGATCTCCGCCATGTCGGCGCTCTGGAGCGAGAGGTCGAGCCGCGCGGGCAACTCGATGACGGGCGGTCGCAGCTCGTCGAGCCGACCGAGGGCCCGGCGGGCGCCGTCGTGGATGCGCGCACGGGCCACCGTGGGATGCAGGCTCTGCGCCGCGAAGCGCCCGAGCGAGTCCTTGACGACGACGGCCTCCAGATCCGGCAGGAACGGGCGCGCCTCGTCCGCGGTGGCAGCGTCACCGGTCAGGAGCGCCACCGGGACGCCGTGGGCGAGCGCGACGAGCGCGTTCACCGCCGACTCGCCGACGGGCGTGTCGTTCAGTCGCACCTCGTGGAATGCGTTCGGGTTGTAGGTGTGGCTGAGCGTCGCCCGCTCGGCGCCGATCGCGCCGTGGTAGGCGACGAGGAAGACCGCGTCGAAGCTCGGGTCGAGCCCCTGCATCATGAAGAGCGGCTTGTGCCGGCCCGAGACGAGCGACGCCTCCCCGTGGAGCTCCTCAGGCTCGAGGTTCTGCATCGTCCAGTGCGCGTCGTTGACGACGAACTCCGTCGCGCCGGCCGCCAGCGCGCCGTCGATGGCCGCGTTGACCTCGCCGAGCAGGAGCCGCCGACCGGCCTCGTACTTCGGGCCCGGCCCGACGACCTGGCTCCAGTCGACGATGCCCGCGGTGCCCTCGATGTCGGTCGACAGGAAGATCTTCATACGACGCTCCCGCAGATGGTGTCGGACGCCGGCGCGCGCCACGCGCGACGGTCTGTCTAGGATGCGGCATGGCCGCACGGAGCACCCTCCCGGTCGGCCGGGACGCCGCCGCCCTCTTCGCCATCAGCTTCGTGGCGCTCTACCTCGAGCTGGTGGCGATCCGCTGGATCCCCACGCAGGTGCGCCTGCTGGCGTACTTCTCGAACTTCATGCTGATCGCGTGCCTGCTCGGGCTCGGCCTCGGGATGGTGCAGCACCAGCGCCGGACCCGGCTGCTCGGCGTCTATCCGGCCGGCATGGTCGTGCTGATCTCGTGCGTGCTGGTCCTCGGTGCGACGAACTTCCGGCTGCCGTTGGTCTCCGGCGACGTCTGGCTCTGGAACACCCGCGGCCAGGCCCCCGCGGCGGTCGGAGCCTACGTCGCGCTCGTGCTCTTCGTGATGCTGGTCGCGCTCGTGTTCGTGCCGCTCGGCCAGGAGATCGGCGCGCGGCTCCGCCCCTTCGCGCCGATCCGCGGCTACTCCGTCAACATCGCGGGCAGCCTCGCGGGCGTCCTCGCCTTCACCGTCGTCTCCTACGCGCAGCTGACGCCGGCCTGGTGGTTCGCGATCGGCTTCGCGACGCTCGTCGGCTACCAGCTCCTCGTCCGCGACCGGTCCCGCGAGCTCCTCACCACCGCCGCCGTGTTCGCCGCCATCGTCGGCGTCGTCTACGCCTACGGCCTCGTCGACGGCCGCGGCTCGCGCACGTACTGGTCGCCGTACTACCGCGTGCAGGTCTCACCGCTCTCCGAGCGCTCGGTGGTGAAGGGCTACAACGTCACCGTCAACCGGGACTCGCACCAGCAGGCGCTCGACCTCGCGGTGCGTCCTGGCGAGCCCGAGCGCGCGGGGGTCCGGCGCAGCATCTACGACCTGCCCTACCGCTTCGGAACGCCGGAGCGCGTGCTCGTCATCGGCGCGGGCACCGGCAACGACGTGGCCGCCGCCCTGCGCGCCAACCCTGACGCGCAGGTCGACGCGGTCGAGATCGACCCACGGATCGCCCAGCTCGGGCGCGAGCTGCACCCGGAGCGTCCGTACGACAGCCCCAACGTGCAGATCCACATCGACGACGCGCGCGCGTTCCTGACCCGCACGGAGGAGCGCTACGACACGATCGTCTTCGGCTTCCTCGACTCGCACCGCCTCTTCTCGCACATGTCGAGCGTCCGCCTCGACAACTACGTCTACACGACGCGCAGCCTCGAGACCGTGCGCGACCGACTGGCGCCGGACGGCGTCGTGGCGCTGACCTTCACCGTCCACGAGAAGTGGATCGCCGACCGGCTGTACGGCCTCGTCGAACGCGCCTTCGGGCACCCGCCGATCGTCTACGACGGCGGCTCGGGCACGGGCGGCACCATGTTCGTCAACTCGCCGAGCGGCACCCCGGCGGAGCCGAGCGGCGTGCCGCGCATCTCGACCGAGGACTTCCGCGGGCGGGTCCTCGGGCAGGGCGACCGGGTGACGTGGAACTACGTGCCCGACCTCGCGGGCTTCATCCCGGGCAGCGAGTTCGCGGCCGACACGCGGCTCCCGACGGACGAGTGGCCCTACCTCTACATGCGCGAGCGCGCCATCCCGCCGAACTACCTGGAGGTCCTGCTGCTGACGCTGGCCGCCGCCACGGCGCTCGTCTGGCTGCTCGCGCCGCGCGTCAGCTTCCGGCGACCGTCGACCTGGAACTTCTTCGCGCTCGGGGCGGCGTTCGCGCTGCTCGAGACGCGGGCGGTGACGGAGATCGGGCTCGTCCTCGGCTCGACGTGGACCACGAACGCGGTCGTCATCTCGTCGATCCTGACCATGATCCTGCTGGCCAATCTGATCGCGACGCGCTTCCCGCGCCTGCCGCTGCCCGTGGTCTACGGCCTCCTGCTCGCGACGCTGGTCTTCAACTACCTCGTCTCGCTGCGCGCGACGCTCGAGCTCTCCTACGGCCTGGCCGTCCTCGTGGCGGCGCTCCAGGTCGGGCTGCCGCTGCTCCTGAGCGGCATCGTGTTCGCGCGTTCGTTCGCGCGGGCCGAGGACACGGGGTCGGCCCTCGGCGCGAACCTGATGGGCGCCGTCCTCGGCGCGCTGCTCGAGTACTCGTCGCTGCTCTTCGGGCTCCGCGAGCTGTACCTCGGCGCGTTGGCCTTCTACGTCGTGTCGTTCCTCATCGTCAG
>CADCWC010000389.1 GCA_902806305.1 uncultured Thermoleophilia bacterium
GGCCGGTGGGCCGGGGAGAAGCTGCGCGCGGAGGCGCTCGGCGATCGTCGGTTGGCGGCCCGCCGAGGCCGGGGCGTCACGCCGCCGCCTAGCGGACGACGCGGTACCGGACGTGCGTCACCGCGGGTGAGGCGATCACCTCGACCGGCTCGAGCGTCGGGTCGCCGACGTTCTCGAGCAGACGCTCCCCCGCTCCGAGCAGCACGGGCGCGATGTGGAGGTGGAGCTCGTCGAGGAGCCCCGCCGCGAGCGTCTGCTGCACGGCGCTCGCCCCGCCCGCTACGGAGACGTCCTTCGCCCCGGCCGCCGTCCGGGCCTGCTCGACCGCCGACTCCACGCCGTCGGTGACGAACGTGAACGTCGTGCCGCCCTCCATGGTCAGCGGCTCGCGCGCGTGGTGGGTGAGCACGAAGACCGGCGCGCGGAAGGGCGGCTCCTCGCCCCACCACCCCTGCCACGTCTCGTCCCACGGCCCCTCGCCGCCGCCGAACATCCGCCGGCCCATGACGTAGGCGCCCACGTTTCTCGTCACCTGGTCGACCACGTCGGAGTCGGCGCTTCGCTCGCCGCCCTCCAACCCGTGCTGGCGGCGCCAGCTCTCGGTGGCGAGCGCCCATTCGTGCAGGCGCATCCCGCCCTCGCCAATCGGGTTCTCCGGACTCTGGTTCGGTCCGGCCACGTAGCCGTCGAGTGACATCGAGATCTGGCAGGTGACGTTGCTCATGTCCCTCTGACGTCCGCACGCCGCCGAAGTCATCGCCGGCCGCGGCCGTCACCCGGGCCGCGTCGGAAGGGCGGCCCGGGCGCTGGGGTCAGGCGGCCCGGAGGGGAGGATTGGGCCCGAAGCGGCTCGGTTCCAGGCGGGCGATCGCCGGCTCGACACGCAGCGGCGCGAACACGGTGCGCCAGACGCGGTCGAAGACGGGAACGGGGCGGGCGACGTGGATGGTGCTCATGGCGGTGGCTCCTCTGATCGCCGGCGGCGGGATCGTCGTCGGCGTGTGGAGAACGATGACGCGAGGTCGACGCCACCGCCGTGGGGGCTGCCGGTGTCCGTCCGAGGGGTCCCGGACCGCCGGCCGGCCGGTCACCCGACGCGCAGGTGGGCGGTCGCCCCGGGTCGGAGGGATGGGAGCCGCACCTCGCCGACGGGCGATGGCCGGCACGCTGGTCGACGTGATGACCCGCCTGCTGATCGCCGACGACAACGAGGGCTTCCGCCGTGTCCTCCGGGCGCTGCTCGCGGGCGAGGAGCTCGGCTCGGTCGAGGAGGCGGCGACCGCCGAGGAGGCGCTGCGTCGCGTCCTGGACGGCCGGCCCGACCTCGTCCTGCTCGACGTCGGGTTCGGCGCCGCCGACGGGCGCGTGCTCGCGGCGCGGCTGCTCGCGCTGCCCGATCCGCCCCGCGTGCTCCTGATGTCGGCGCGCCTGGCGGAGGAGCTCGAGCTGCCCTCGACGTCGACGGCGGGGGACGGTCGCGGGCCGGCGTTCGTGACGAAGACCGCGCTCTGCGCCGAGACGGTGCGGCTCGCGTTGGCGGCGTGAGGCGTTGCGTGCGGGGCGACGCGGACGGCCGACGTCGCCGCGGGACGCTCCGTCGCCGGCCTGAGGGGTACTATTCGCCGAGGTGGCGCGCCAGGTCCAGACGATTTCCGAGGAGCTCGCCCGCGAGCTGGCGTCCGGCTCGGACGAGGTGCTGGAGGCCTTCGGCGACCGGCTCGGCGTCCGGGTCTTCCTGCGCGGGAACGAGCTGACGTTCGACGGCGACGAGCCCGCGATGACCCAGGCGCAGACGATGCTCGACGAGCTCGGCGAGCTGGTCGACCAGGGGCTCTCGATCGGCCCGCAGACGATCGACGCCGTGACCGGGGTCCTGAACGGCAAGGGCCACGCGGTCGACGTGCTGCACGACGTCGTCTGGCGGCACCGCGGCAAGAAGATCGCGCCGAAGACGGTCAACCAGAAGCGGTACGTCGACGCGATCCGCTCGAGCACGGTCACGTTCGGCATCGGGCCCGCGGGCACCGGCAAGACGTACCTGGCGATCGCCCTGGCCGTGGCGGCGCTCGTCGACCGCGAGGTGTCGCGCATCATCCTCACCCGGCCGGCCGTCGAGGCGGGGGAGCGGCTCGGCTTTCTCCCTGGCGATCTGATGGCCAAGATCGACCCGTACCTGCGACCGCTGTTCGACGCGCTGCTCGACATGCTCGACGGCGAGCGCGTCACGTCGTACATGGAGAAGGGCGTCGTCGAGGTCGCCCCTCTCGCGTACATGCGCGGCCGGACGCTCAACGACAGCTTCATCATCCTCGACGAGGCGCAGAACACGTCGCCCGAGCAGATGCAGATGTTCCTGACCCGGCTCGGTTTCGGCTCGAAGATCGTCGTCACGGGGGACGTGACGCAGATCGACCTCCCGCGCGAGCAGCGCTCGGGCCTGATCGACGTGCGCAACGTCCTGCAGGACGTGCCCGACATCTCCTTCATCCACTTCGACCGCGACGACGTGGTCCGGCACAAGATCGTGCAGCGGATCGTCGAGGCCTATCGCCAGCAGGCGGAGCGCCATCCCGACGGCCGACCGGGATAGCGGGACGGGATGGTCGAGGTCCGGAACCAGACCGCCGAGCGGGTCGACGAGGCGGGGATCGTGGCCGCCGTCGAGCGGGTGCTCCGGGACGGTCGCGCCGAGGGTGCCGAGGTCGCGGTGCTGCTCGTGGACGAGGCGGAGATGACGCGCCTCAACGCAGCGCATCGCGGTCGGAACACGGTCACGGACGTGCTCGCGTTCCCGATCGACGAGGACGACGACCTCCCGGCGGGGCTTCCGCGCATGCTCGGCGACGTCGTGGTCTGTCCGGCACAGGCCGCCCGACAGGCGGCCGAGTCGGCCGTCGAGCCCGGCCACGAGCTCGCCACGCTCGTCGTGCACGGCACGCTGCACCTCCTGGGCCACGACCACGAGACGGACGACGGCGCGATGCTCCGGCGCCAGGACGCACTGCGGGCCGACGTGGACGACGTCCGGTGGAGCCCGGCGTGAGGCAGCGGACGCGGCTGCCGCCGTCCCAGGAGCGGCGCCCGTCCCGGGCGGGCTCACTGCCGTCCTCGGTCAACTACGCCTTCGAGGGCATCATCCACGTGCTCCGCACGCAGCGGAACATGCGCATCCACTTCGCGCTGGCGTTCGGGGTGCTGATCGCGGGCCTGGCCCTCGGCGCGACGCGCGCCGAGCTGATCGCCCTGATCCTCGCGGCCACCCTGGTCATCGTCATGGAGATGATCAACACGGCGGTCGAGGCGGCTGTCGACCTCGCCACCTCGAGCTTCGACCCGCGGGCCAAGATCGCGAAGGACGTCGCGGCGGGCGCCGTCCTCGTCACCGCGACGGGCGCGGTCGGCGTCGCCTACTTCGTGTTCGCCGACCGCCTGGCGAACCCGTCGTCGATCGCCATCCGCGAGGTCCGCGAGTCGCCGCTCCACCTGACGGTGATCGCGCTCTTCATCGTCGTCATCACCGTGATCACGGTCAAGGCGATGACGGGGCGCGGGACGCCGGTGAAGGGCGGCCTCCCGAGCGGCCACGCGGCCATCGCCTTCGCAGGCTGGGCGGCGATCCTGTTCATCACCTCGACGTACGCCCACCACGTGCTGATCGCGACCGTCGCGTTCCTGATGGCCGTCCTGGTCGCCCAGACCCGCGTCGAGGCGGGCGTCCACACGGTCGTGGAGGTCATCTACGGCGCAGTCGTGGGCGTGCTGGTGACGCTCATCATCTTCCAGGTCTGGGCGTAGCGCCCGACGGCGCGATCCGCGCGTCGCCCGCCACGATCCGCGCGTGACCGACGCGTCCGCCCACCCCTACCGTGGGCGACATGGTCGGGTCGTCCCTCCGCTCCGCGCTGGTCGCGGGTCGCTACCGCGTCGACCCCCGTCTGCTCGGCGGTCCGGGGCCCGCCGTGGCCGTCGACGCCCTGGCGGAGGAGTCGCGCGTCGTGCGGCTCCTCCGGCTCCCGTCGAGCGCTCTGCCCGCGCTGACGGAGATGGTCGCCGCGTGGGACGCCGCCGCGGCGGCCGGCCTGCCCGTGATCCCGGTCGGCGGCGTGGTCGAGGATGCCGCGCTCGGGCCGGTCCTGGTCCTCGGGCCGCCCGCCCCCCGTCCGCTCGGGCCACGGCCTGCGGGGGCGCTCGCGGCCGAGGCTCGCGTCCTCGGTGCGGCGCTCGTCGCCGCGGGCGTCCCGGTCGGCCGGCTGCGCGCCGCCGACCTCGGCCTCGACGACGCGGGCTCGCTCGTCTTCCACACACCGCCGTGGGC
>CADCWC010000390.1 GCA_902806305.1 uncultured Thermoleophilia bacterium
CTCCTGACGCACGCCCGTGCCGCCATCGCCGACGCCGACTCGGAGGCGGCGCTCGAGGACGCGCGCGTGCGTCAGCTCGGCCGGAGCGCGCCGCTGACGCTGCGGCTGCGGGAGATCGGCGCGCTGCCGCCCGCCGAGCGGGGCCCGGCCGGGCAGCGTCTGAACCGCGAGCGGAAGGCGCTCGAGGCGATGCTCGCCGAGCGCTCCCAAGTGCTCGCCGAACGCAGCCTGGAACGACGGCTGGTCGACGAGCGCGTCGACCTCACGCTGCCGGGCCATCCGCTGCCGCGCGGCGGTCTGCACCTGCTGACCCAGACGCAGCGGGACCTGGAGGACGTCTTCGTCGGTCTCGGCTACCGCGTCGCCGAGGGGCCCGAGGTGGAGCTCGACCACTACAACTTCGCGGCGCTGAACATCCCCGACGACCATCCGGCGAAGGCCGACACCGACACGCTGTGGGTGGAGGACGGCGTCTGCCTGCGGACCCACACCTCGCCGGTGCAGGCGCGGGTCATGGAGTCGCAGCCGCCGCCGGTCTACGTCATCTGCCCGGGCCGGACGTACCGGCGCGAGACGCCGGACGCCACGCACTCGGCGATCTTCCAGCAGGTCGAGGTGCTCGCCGTCGACCGCGGCATCACGCTCGCCGACCTGAAGGGCACGCTCCAGCACTTCGCCCGGGCCATCTTCGGTCCCGACCGCCGGATCCGCCTCCGGCCGAGCTACTTCCCGTTCACCGAGCCGAGCGTGGAGCTCGACGTCTCCTGGGACCTCGGCAAGGGCTCGAGCGGCTGGGTCGAGGTCCTCGGCGCGGGCATGGTCGACCCCGCGGTGTTCGGGTTCGCCCGACCGGAGTACGACCCGGAGGAGTACTCTGGGTTCGCCTTCGGCATGGGCATCGAGCGGATCGCGATGCTCCGTCACGGCATCCCGGACATCCGCTCCCTCTACGAGAACGACCTCCGCTTCCTGGAGGGCTTCCCGGGGTGAACATGCCGGATCCATCGCGACGTCGCGATCCGGTGCTTCATCGGTCGCCCCGGACGCGCTGCTGCGGCGCAGGGCAGGCTGGAAGCCTGTTCAAGCCGCGGCAGCGCGGAGCGCACCGCACCCCCGCAGGCCGCGTAGCGGCCGGAGGGGGAGCAGACCCCCGACCTCCGGTCGTGGACGGCCGGGGCGCCCCGAGGGAGTGCCGGGGCCGACCGGGAGCGCTGGGTCCGGCATGAAAGTCCCGCTGTCGTGGCTGCGGGAGTACGCACCGGTGCGGGCCTCGGCGGAGGAGGTCGCCGAGCGGCTGGTGAACGTCGGCTTCGAGATCGACGGGATCCGCCACGTCGGCGCACCCGATGCCGGGGCGAACCACGAGCACTTCCGGATCGGTCGGGTGCTGGACTTCGTGCAGCACCCGAACGCGGACCGGCTGCGGCTCGCGCACGTCGACGTGGGGGAGGAGGAGGCGCGCCAGATCGTGTGCGGCGCGGCGAACTTCCGGGAGGGCGACACGGTCGTCGTGGCCGTGCCCGGCGCGGTGCTGCCCGGCGCTGACCGGCCCCTCAAGCGCGCGAAGCTGCGCGGCGAGGTCTCCGACGGCATGATGCTGTCCGAGCGCGAGCTCGAGCTGTCGAACGAGCACGACGGCATCATGGTCCTCACCGACGGCTACGAGGTCGGCTCGCTGCTGCGCGACCATCTCGACCTCGCCGACGCCGTCCTCGACGTCGACATCACGTCGAACCGCGGCGACTGCCTCTCGATCTACGGCCTCGCGCGCGAGGTCGCCGCCGCCTTCGACGTCGACCTCGCCCCGATGCCGGGCGTGGAGCCGGAGGCCACGGGGAGCGGCCACGTCGCCGACCTCGTCCGCGTCGGCATCGAGGCGCCGGAGCGCTGCTACCGCTTCGTGGCTCGCGGCTTCCAGGACGTGACGATCGGCCCGTCGTCGCTGCGCATGCGCGCGCGCCTCGCCGCGGCGGGGATGCGCCCGATCTCGAACGTGGTCGACATCACCAACTACGTGATGATCGGCCTCGGCAACCCGTTGCACGCGTACGACGCGACGCGGATCGCAGGCGGCGTCCTGACGGCGCGGATGGCCCGCGAGAACGAGGTGCTGACGACGCTCGACGGGCGGGAGCGGCGACTGTCCGCCGACATGCTGGTGATCGCCGACGCCGACGGCCCTTCGGGGGTGGCGGGGATCATGGGCGGCGAGCACTCGGAGATCTCGGGCGACACGTCGACCGTGGTCATCGAGGCGGCCAACTTCGAGCGGGCGGGGATCATGCGGACCGCGCGGACGCTCGCGCTGCGGACGGAGGGCTCGAACCGCTGGGAGAAGGGCGTCGACCCGTACCTGGCCGACCAGGCGGCCCGGTGGGCGGCCGAGCTGATGGTCGAGGCGGGCGCACGGGCGGTGCCCGGCACGCTCGACGAGATCGCGCTCCTCCCCGGGCGCGACCGGGTCGTCCTCCGCGACGGCCGCGTGCGGGACGTCACGGGCGTCGACGTGCCGGTCGACGTGGCGCGCCACGCGCTCGGGCGCCTCGGCTTCGAGCCCGAACGCGCCGACGGGGGGCTCGCCACGCGGATCCCGACCTGGCGCCGGCTCGACACCACGCGGGAGATCGACCTCGTCGAGGAGGTCGCGCGCCTGCACGGGCTCGACCACGTCCCGGTGAGCCTGCCGTCGCGGTCGGCCACCGTGGGCGGCGGCCTCGACCCGTCCCAGCGCCGGCGCCGGCAGGTGGCCGACGCGCTGGCCGGAGCCGGCCTGCACGAGCTGCAGACGATCACGCTCGTGGAGCTCGACGAGCCCGAGCGCTACGGCCTCGACGACGACGATGCGCGGCGGGCCGTGGTGACGCTGGCGAACCCGTTGACGGCCGAGTACGCCGCCCTCCGGACGTCGCTCGTCCCGAGCCTCCTGCGCGCCGTGCGCTCGAACCGCGCCGTCGGACGGGTCGACGTCCACGTCTTCGAGACCTCGCACACGTACCACCCGCGGCCCGACGCGCCCCTGCCGCACGAGCCGTGGCGGGTGGCGGCCGTGCTGGCCGGTCGTCTCGGGGGGAGCGGCTGGCACGGCGCGGGTCCGGAGGCCGACGCGTTCGTGGTCAAGGGCGTCCTCGAGGTCCTGCTCGGGCGCCTCGGCGTCGAGGCGACGTACGAGCCGGTCCGCCGCGGCCACCTCCACCCGGGACGCGCGGCGCGCGTGCTCGTCGGCGGCGACGAGGTCGGCGAGCTCGGCGAGCTGCACCCGCGGACGGCCGAGCGCTTCGACGTGGCCGGCCGGGTGGCCCTGTTCGAGCTCGACCTCGACGCGCTGCTCGCGCACGTCCCGCCGCTCCACCGCGCGCCCGTCGTGCCGGATCTGCCGCCGGTCCGGCAGGACATCGCCGTGGTGGTCGCGGCCGACGTCCCGGCCGCGCAGGTGCTCACGGTGGCGCGCGAGGCGGGCGGTGATCTGCTCCGCGACGCGGCCGTCTTCGACGTCTACCGCGACGCCGAGCGGCTCGGTCCCGACCGCGTCTCGCTGGCCGTGCGGCTGACGTTCCGCGCCGACGACCGGACGCTGACGGAGGACGAGGCGAGCGTCGCGCGGATCGCCGTGGTCGACGCGCTGCGCGATCGGCTCGGCGCCGAGCTGCGCGGATCGTGACGCCTTCGACCGTCTCGGCGGTCATCGTCAGCTACGGGCACCACGACGGGCTGCCCGCGACCGTCCGCAGCCTCCAGGCCCAGACCCGGCCGCCGCTCGAGATCCTCGTGGTCGACAACGACCCCGCGCGGCGCGGCGTGGCCGCGCTCGGGGAGGTCGACGGCGTGACCGTCCTCCCCGCGGGTCCGAACGACGGCTTCGCGGGCGGCTGCAACCGCGGCGTGGCCGCCGCCACGGGCGACGTGGTGTTCCTGCTCAACCCCGACGCGCAGGCCCACGCGGACTGTCTGGAGCGGCTCGTCGAGGTGTTCGCGTCGCGGGCCGACGTCGGCGTGGTCGGCGCGCAGGTGCTGATGCCCGACGGCACGACGACGAACGCGGGGCACAACCCGGTCCACGCGACCGGGCTCAGCTGGTCCGGTGGCCTGCACGAGCCGACCGAGGAGGGACCCGACCGTCCGGTCCTGGCGGTGTCCGGCGCTGCGCTCGCGGTGCGCAGGGAGGTGTGGGCGCAGCTCGGCGGCTTCGCCACGCCGTTCTTCACCTACGTGGAGGACACCGACCTCTGCTGGCGCGCGCGGCTGGCCGGGTACGACGTGCGCTACTGCCCGCGCGCCGCCGTGCGCCACGACTACGTGTTCGGGAAGGCGTCGAA
>CADCWC010000391.1 GCA_902806305.1 uncultured Thermoleophilia bacterium
GCTGCCGCCGCCGGGTCGCGGGCCAGCAGCGCGGTCCGCAGCTCGAGCGCGGCGCGGGCCAGGAGGCGGTAGGCCGCGATCAACCGGTCGGCCGCCGCCGCCCGCTCGGGAGGGACCTCGAGGGCGTCGACGTCGTCGGCCAGCGCCTCGAGCTCGCCGGCCAGGGCCTGCAGCCCCGCGGCGGCGGACGCCGGGTCCTCGGCGGCCGCGGAGCGCGCCGTGGCCTGGTGCCGCTCGATCGCCGCCGCGTGCCCCTGGACCACGGACGTCACCCGCTCGCCATAGCTCTCCTCGTCGCGCCCGCATCCCGACGCGAGCATGGCGACGACGCCGACGAGCGCCCCGGCGCGCCGAGCCGAGCTGCGCATCTCCCAGCTCACAGCAGGGTCGAGTCGCGCTCGGGCCGGTGGTCGTCCGGCTCGACGTGGATGACGACGTCGGCGTCCGGGAGGCGGTGCTCGATCTCGGCCTCGATGCCGTCCGTGATCTGGTGGGCGCGTCCGACCGACGTGTCGCTGTCGACCATGAGGTGCAGGTCGATGTGGCGGACGGGGCCCGAGCGGCGCGCGCGGAGGCGGTGGTAGCCACGCACGACCGCGGGGTCGGCCCGCGCCAGGACGTCGCGGATGATGTCCACCTCCTCAACGGGCACGGCCTCGTCGACGAGCACGCGCACGCCGCGCGCGATCAGGCGGATGCCGATCGCGGCGGTGAAGAGGGCGATGCCGATGGCCACGAGCTGGTCGAACGCCGCCACGCCGGTCAGCGCGACGAGGCCGAGCGCGACGGCGACGCCGAGCGACGTCCAGACGTCGGTCCGCAGGTGCGCGGCCTCGGCGCCCAGAGCGGGGGAGCGCGTGTCGCGCGCGACGCGGGCGACGTGGTACGCCGCGAGCGCGATCAGCGAGGCGGACGCGAGCATCGTCACCACACCGAGCGCCGAGTGATCCGGCCGGCGGCCGAAGGACAGGATCGAGGTCGCGATCACGAAGCCGGAGACGAGCAGGATGACGGCGCCCTCGGCCACGCCCGAGACGTTCTCGTAGCGCTCGTGGCCGAACGGGTGCGAGCGGTCGGCCGGGGCCGCCGCCTTCCGCACCGCGATCAGGGCGATCAGCGAGGCCAGGAGGTCACTGGCGGAGTGGCCGACCTCGGCCAGCACCGCGGTGGAGCCGGTGACCAGCGCCAGCACGAGCTTCGCCACGGCGGCGACCCCGTTGGCCGACAGCGAGAGCTGCAGCGCGCGCGTCTTGGCGCGGGTGTCGGATCCGGCCTCGTGGGCGGTGAGGCGTTCCATGACCTCCGGGACGCTACCGGACGCGCAGACCCCGGCCCCGGGGCGTCCGTCCGTCGCTGGGTGCTCGGTCGAGGCTGGTAGACTCGGCCGCCGGGAGAAGTGGCCGAGTGGCTGAAGGCGCCCGCCTGCTAAGTGGGTATGGGGGGTCAACCTCCATCGAGGGTTCGAATCCCTCCTTCTCCGCTCCGAGCCCCGTGCGGGCGCCGGCGCCCCCGCCCGCAGTGGTCAGGCGGGTCGGTCGGCCGCGTCGGCCGCGTCGAGCAGCACGCGGGCCAGGTCGCGGGCCTCGCGGGACGAGAGCCGGTCCACGAGCGCTCCGTCCATACGGCCCCGGAGCGCGACGCCGCTCTGCCCGCGGAGCGGCTCGCGCTCCACGTCCACCGTCACGTTCCCGACGCCCGAGCGCCGCTGCCGGGCGTCGGCGGGGGTGCCTGCCAAGGCGGCGACTCCGAGCCGGTCGGCCAGTCGCCGCCGCGCGTCGTTGGCACCGTGCCGGAGCATGCTCCGCGCCTCGGGAGACTCCTGGACGTACCGCGCCAGCCGCAGCGCGGCGCGCAGACGCGGATCGCCGCCGAATCCTCTCATGGCCACATCGTACGCCGCGACCCGGGCGCCCGCGGCGGGGTAGGGCGGAGGCGTCAGCCGCTGACGTTCGTCCCGTCCGGCGTCTCCGTCGGGTCGATCTCGCGACCGTCGGGCGGCTCGTCGGGCGACGACGGCTCGGCGGCCTCCGTGTTGTCGGGGTCGGCCGCGCCCGGCGCGTCCTCGTAGGTGCTCATCGTCGTGCCTCCGTCCGTGGACCCTCGGGCGCGTCGTGCCCGCTCCGGCGCGGGGCCTACCCTCCGCGCGGTCGGCAGGCACGGCCGCGTAGGCTCCCGGACGATGCCTGCGCCGCTTCGGATCGCCCATCGCGGCTACCGCGCCATCGCGCCCGAGAACTCGATGGAGGCCTTCCGGCGCTCGCTTGCGCTCGGCTGCGACCTGATCGAGACCGACGTCCGCCGACGCCGCGACGGCGTGGTGGTGCTCCACCACGACGACGGGAACCGGCCGGGCGCCGTCACCCTGGACGCGTTCCTCGCCCTCGTCGCGCCGTCACCGGCGGGCGTCAACCTCGACATCAAGGAGCCCGGCGTGGCCGCCGACCTGATCGAGGCGGTCCGCCGCGCCGGCCTGGAGGGGCGCACCACGTGCACGGGGGGCGACTGGCCTGGCCTGGCCGCGATCCGGCGTGAGGAGCCGGGCATCCGGATCGGGCTGACGCTGCCCCCGCGGGACGCGTGGGTCGCGCCGGTCCTGCGCGAGTGGGAGCTCCCGCGCCGCCGGCGGCGGTGGACGGCCGTCATCGCCGACGAGCTCCGTCGGCACGGCGCCGACCTCGTGACGGCGAACCATCGCTACGTCGACCGACCGTTCGTCGAGGCGGTCCACGAGGCGGGCGCCGAGCTCTGGTGCTGGACCGTCGACGGCACGCGCGCACTCCGACGCCTGACCGCCCTCGGCGTGGACGGGATCTGCTCGGACCGGCCCGAGAGCCACGGCGTCTCGCGCCACGCGCTTCCCGCCGTCTGACGCCCGGAAGGTCATCCGGCGGTTACGCGGGCGTCCCGGACTGGTGAAAGGTCTTGACGTCGGCGCGTTCCGGACCGATACAGAGAGAGGAGTGGTGTCGATCGTCACACCACCAGAGCCACGGTCGCGACCGGGTCGAGGCCGCAGGAGGTCCGGAGACATGCCCAAGCTCCTCTGTCAGATCGGCAGGCATCGGCCCGCCCTGGTCATCGTCCGGTTCGAGGACGATCGTCCGGTCGCGGCGTGTGTCTGCGCCCGCTGCGGTCGGCTGACCGGCCAGGGCTGACGGGCCAACGCCTGACGCGCCGGCGGCGACCGGCGCCCGCCCGCCCCGCTCAGCGCACCCGGATCGTGACCTGGCCGCGCACCGTCCCGGTCCCCTGGACCCGGACCACGAGACGGCCACGGCCGCGCGCGGACCGCGGCACCACCACGGTCGCCACGGACGCCCCCTTCAGGAGCCTGCGGACCACCGAGGCCACGGGCCTGCCGCCACGCAGCACGGTGATCCGCACGCGCTGGGCGGTCGGGAGCCGCACCGGCACGCGGAGCCTGCCACTCGTCCGCCGGAGCGAGGCGGCCGTGACGTCCCGCACGGCGCCGACCACGGCGGACCCCGCCGTGGACCCGCCGCCGGTGGGCGTCCGACCCGGCGCCGGCGTGCCGGGCTTCGGCGTGGCGGGCTTCGCGGCGGCTCCGGCGCGGATGGTGATCGAGCTCGTCGTGAGCGTGGTCGGGTTCCCCAGCGTGTCGGCCGCCGTCACGGAGACGGTGTACCTGCCGGGCCGGCGATAGACGTGGGTGACCGTGTTGCCCGTCGCGGTGCCGTCGCCGAAGTCCCAGACCGCGGGGCCGTTCACGCCCGCGACCGCGTCGGTCGGCCGCACGCTCATCACGACCGACTCGCCCACCGCCCGCGCGGCAGGCACCGTCACGTTCTCGAGTTGCGGCCCGTCGCGGTCGTACACGACGTCGCGGGCCGGGGACAGCGGGCCGACGTTGCCGGCCGTGTCGACGGCCTGCACGGCGTAGTGGTAGCGACCGGAGACGGTCACCCGGGCGTCGGCGAAGGACGCGCCGGTCGTCTCGCCCACGAACGCGCCGTCGCGCCACACGCGGTAGGTGCTCACGGCCGTGCCACCGCGTCGCTCGCCGGTCACGGGCGACCAGCCGAGCGTCGGGAGCCGCGTGGGCGAGGCCGCGAACAGGCCGTCGGGCGCCTCGGGCGCCGTGCCGTCGTAGAGCACGAGCAGCGTGCGCGAGGGCAGCGACTCGTTCCCGGCCCGGTCGACGACGGCGACCGTGTAGCCGTAGGAGCCGTCTGCGGGCAGTGCCCCGTCGCTGAAGCTGGTCACCGTGCTGCGGCCCGCGAGGACGCCGTCGCGGTAGATCGCGTAGTGGTCGACGCCGGAGGC
>CADCWC010000392.1 GCA_902806305.1 uncultured Thermoleophilia bacterium
GTGTTCGCGGCACCGAGGCGTCGGAGCCGGCCGCGCTGCGGCGCCGCCGCCTCGCCCGCGTCGGGACCGTCTGCCCCCACGCCCGCCAGGACGGGCTCGGGCGTCCCGACGGTCGAGCCCTCGGGGCGCAGGAACACGTACGGCAGCTCGGTCGAGCCCGGCCGGCGGCGGTATTCCGGTTCCCGCCCCTTGAGGTAGGCGAGGAGCGGCGCGGCGATGAAGATCGACGAGTAGGCGCCCGAGAAGATGCCGACCAGGAGCGCGAACGCGAAGTCGCGCAGCGTCTCGCCGCCGAAGAGGTACAGCGAGAGGATCGGCAGCAGCGTGATGAACGAGGTGTTGAGCGACCGGGTGATCGTCTCCCAGAGCGAGATGTTGACGATCTGGTCGTACGTGTGCCGTCGCAGGCCGCGCTCGTTCTCGCGTACGCGGTCGAAGATGATGACCGTGTCGTAGAGCGAGTAGCCGAGGATCGTCAGCACGGCCGCCACCGTCGCGGAGGAGACCTCCCGGCCGGTCAGCGAGTACACGCCGACGGTGATCAGCAGGTCGTGGAGCAGGGCCACGATCATCGGCGCCGCGTACTTCCAGTCGAACCGCAGCGACACGTAGGCGATGATCAGGACCATCGAGAAGATGAAGGCCAGGACGGCGTCGCGCAGGATCTCCGAGCCGAACGAGGCCGACACGGAGCGGGCCTCCTCGAAGTCGATGCCCGCGCCGAAGTCGCGGACGAGTTCCGCCTCGACGCGCTGCAGCTCCGTGTTCGAGAGCTCCTCGCTGTCGAGCTGGAAGCGGGCGTAGCGGTCGCCCGAGTCGCCCTCCTCGTTGACGCCGCGGACCACGGCCTCGGCGATCCCGGGCGCCGACCCGGCGATCGCGGTGCGGACCTGCTCCGTGGTCAGGCGCTGGTCGCCGGTGGTGAACTCGACCCGGGTGCCGCCCGCGAAGTCGATGCCCTCGTTGAGCCCCTTCGTGGCCAGCGAGCCGATCCCGATGGCGATGATCACGCCGGAGATCGCGAACCAGAGCGTCCTGCGGCCCGCGTAGTCGGCCTTCCAGCGCACCGGGCTCGCCGTCGCGCCCATGAAGGCGGCGTTGTTGAACCAGCGGAAGTTGCCGAGGATGCCGAGCAGCGCCCGTGTGGCCGCCACGGCGGTGATCATCGAGACGATGACGCCGAGGGCCAGCAGCAGCGCGAAGCCCTTGACCGAGGCCTGGGAGGCCACGAACAGCACGGCGGCGGTGATCAGCGTCACCGCGTTGGCGTCGAGGATCGTGCTGAAGCCCTTCGTGTAGCCCGAGCCGATCGCCGCCCGCACCGTCCGGCCGGCGCGCACCTCCTCCTTGATCCGCTCGAAGACGACGACGTTCGCGTCCGCCGCCACGCCGATGGTCAGGATCATGCCCGCGATGCCCGGCAGCGTCATGGTCACCGGGATGGCCACGATGATCCCGTAGAAGAGCACCGCGTAGATCAGCAGCGCGATGTCCGCGATCAGGCCCAGGAAGCGGTAGAAGACGAGCAGGTAGATCATGACCACGAGCAGGCCGAGGCCGCCCGCGAGCAGGCCCTGGTCGAGCGACTCGGCGCCGAGCGTGGCCGACACCTGGTTGACCGAGAGCGGGATCAGCTCGACGGGCAGCGACCCGGACTGCAGGACGGTCGCGATGTCGCGGGCCTCGTCGCCCTGGACGCCCGTGATCTCCGCCCGGCCGCCGGAGATGCCCTCACCGTTCCGCGTGAAGTCGATGGTCGGGAACGTCTTGATGTCACCGTCGAGGACGACGGCGAAGTGGTGGAAGAACTGCTCCTCCAGGCCCTCGCCGGCCTGGCCCGCGGCCACGGCCTGGTTGAACTCCGTCCGCCCGTCCTGGGCCAGCCGCCGCGTGATGTCCTCGAAGAGCCGGCCGCCGCGGTCGGAGAAGTCCATCGTCACGACCGAGCGGCCGCTCTGCGGGTCGACGTCCGGCCGCGCGTCGTCGAGGTCGCGGCCCGTCAGGCGCTGGTCCTCGGGCGGCAGGTCGAACATGTACCAGTAGGTCTTGCCGGGCTCCGGGGCGCCGAGGCCCGGGCAGCCGGCGGGCGAGTCGCCCGAGCAGGAGGCGGGCAGCTTGCCCTTCGGGACGGGCAGGAACTCGAGCCGCGCCGGAGGCACGGCGGCCACGGCCGGGTCGTTGCGCAGCGAGGCCTGCGGGCCCGACGTGTTGATGACCGGGGCGGCCTTGCCCTTCTCGAAGGCGTAGAAGTCGGTGGCGCCCGTCGCCGTGTCCTTCGTGGCCTCGAGCAGCTGCCGCAGCGAGTCCTTGGGCGAGATCGAGCCGCCCGCGACGACGGACCGCGAGACGCCCGGCGTGAGGCCCTGCTCGAGGTCGATGAAGTAGAGCTGGCCGGTCGAGCCGACGACCTCGAGGACCTCCTCGGGGTTGTCGACGCCCGCGAGCGCCACGCCGATCCGGTCCTCGCCCTCCCGCCGGATCTCGGGCTCCCGCGCGCCGACCGAGTCGATGCGGTCGCGCAGCACGCCGATCGCCTGCTGCACGAGCTCCGGCGTGACCTCGGTGCCCTCGTCGGTCGGCTGGGCCTGGAACGTCGCCTCCGCGCCGCCGCGCAGGTCGAGTCCGAGGACGACGTCGCGGGTGAGCGACACGCCCACGGCCGCGGCCAGCATGCCGAGCACGAGGACGATGGTGATGAGGTTTCCGCGGCGGGACAAGGCGGCTCTTCGTCGGGGGCGTGGTCGGTCGGGCGCGGACGGTGGAGGGGCTAGACGCGCGGCAGCCGCGCCAGGGCGCCGGCCAGGAAGGCGGCGAAGCGCCCCTCCTCGATCGCGGCGCGCGCGTTCTGACACAAGGCTATCAGGAAGGTCAGGTTGTGCACCGTGAGCAGCCGGAGCCCGAGGACCTCGTCCTGACTGATCAGATGGCGGATGTAGGCGCGGGAGAAGCGGGTGCAGGTCGGGCACCCGCAGTCGGCGTCGAGCGGCGCCGGATCACGCGCGAAACGGGCGTTCCGGAGGTTCAGCCGGCCGTCCCAGCTGAGCGCCGAGCCGGTGCGACCGAGCCGGGTCGGCAGCACGCAGTCGAACAGGTCCACCCCGGCGGCGATCACGCGCAGGATCCCCTCCGGGTCGCCGATACCCATGAAGTAGCGTGGGCGGTCGGGCGGCAGGAGCCGGGCCGTGGCGGCCGTCACGGCGAACGTCGTGTCGCGGTCCTCGCCGACCGACAGTCCGCCGATGGCGTGGCCGTCGAAGCCGAGCGCCACGATCTGCTCGGCGCTCTCCCGTCGGAGCTCGAGGTCGACCCCGCCCTGCACGATCCCGAACCGCAGCTGGCCGGGCGCAGGCTCCGTCTCGCGGCAGCGGCGCGCCCACGCACCGGTCCGGGCCACCGCCCGCGCCACCGCCTCGCGCGGGGCGCCGCCGGGCGGGCACTCGTCGAAGCACATGGCGATGTCCGAGCCGAGCGCGCGCTGCACGCCCATCGCGAGCTCGGGGGTGAAGCGGGCCGGCGCGCCGTCGTAGACGCTCCGGAACGTCACGCCCTCGTCGTCCACCCGCGCGGTGTCGAGCAGCGAGAACACCTGGAAGCCGCCCGAGTCGGTGAGGATCGGCCCGTCCCAGCCCATGAAGCGGTGCAGGCCGCCCAGCTCGGCGATCAGCTCCTCGCCGGGCCGGAAGTGGAGGTGGTAGGTGTTGCCGAGGACGATGCGCGCCCCGAGCTCGGCCAGCTCGCGCGGGTCCATGGCCTTGACGCTGGCCTTCGTCCCGACCGGCATGAACATCGGCGTCGTGACGGACCCGTGCGCGGTCTGGAGCGTGGCCACCCGCGCCGCGCCGTCGGTGGCCTCCACCGTGAAGCTGCCCGGGACGGGGTCGGCGAGCGGCGCTGACAGGACCGGGTCCGGCATCCCCGGGAGCGTGCCACGCCGAGGACCGCACGGCCGCGGGCATGGCGGAATCGTGGCGCTTCCGCGACACGTCCGGCACCGTCCGCGCGTGTCCGGGCTCGGACGCCCGGGTTCAGAACGCGTAGAGCTCGACGCGGTAGCCGTCGGGATCGGCGACCTGCAGCCGGACGAAGCGCCCGTCGTCCTGCCACGCCGTCTCCGCGACGCCGGCGGAGCGGAGCCGCTCGCGGGCCGCGCGGACGTCGTCGCCGCTCGCGACCCGGAAGCCGAAGTGGTTCGTCTCCGGGAGTCGGTCCGCCGGCGACGGTCCCTCGCTGAGCGCGAGCAGCGAGCCGTCGTCCGTGCCCAGG
>CADCWC010000393.1 GCA_902806305.1 uncultured Thermoleophilia bacterium
CGCCTCGCCGTCCTTCGCCTTCGGCGCCGACGCCCTCGACATGGCGTTCGCGTGCCGCATCGACACCGGGACCTGGGCGACGTGCGCCAGTCCGTTCGCGGTCGGACCGCTCGCCGAGGGCTCGCACACGGTCGGGGTGCGAAGCGTGGACCTCGTCGGGAACGTCGACCCCACGCCCGCCGTGCGGACGTTCGTCGTCGACCTGACCGCGCCCGAGACGACGCTCGTGGCCGGCCCCGCCGCCGTCGTCGGGAGCGAGGTCAGCGTCGAGCTCGGCGCGGACGAGCCCGTCACCTACGCCTGCCGGCTGGACGGCGCCGACTGGGCGGCGTGCGCGAACCCGGTGACGCTGACCGGCCTCGCCGACGGCGCGCACACGCTCGAGCTGCGCGCTCGTGATCTCGCGGGCAACGACGACGCGAGCCCCGTGTCCGTGCCGTTCACGGTCGACACGGTCGCGCCGCCCGCGCCGACCCTGACCGCCACCGCGGACTCCTCCGTGCCGCTCAACTGCTCGTGCGGCGCGGTGCTCGTGCACACGGAGCTCGCGGGTGACGCGACACGCGTCCTCGTGATCGCCGGCGGCCGGGTGGTGCTCGACGGCCCGGCCGGGGACGTGCAGGACGCGGGCCTCCCGGACGGCGCCACGGTCACCTACACCGCCCTCGCCTACGACGCGGCGGGCAACGTCTCGCCGCCGCTCGTGGCCGTGGCCCGGACGCCGGTGCGCACGCCGCCCGGCCAGGTCGACGCACCGAGCGCCGAGGGGTATCCGCTGCGGCTGTCGTGGGCCCGCCCCACCGCTCGGAGCTACACCGTCCGGCGTGGCGGCGACGAGGTCGGCAGCACCGGTCGGCTGACGCTCGTCGACGACGGCGCGGTCGACCGGGCCGCACCCGCGGTGCCGACCGCGGTGCGCGTGCAGGCCGAGGCGGCCACGCGACTCGCCGTCGAGTGGGCATCCGTCACGGACGAGGGCACCGAGTACCGCTACGACGTGCGGGCCGTCGACGGCGCCGGCAACACCGGTGCCTGGTCGGCCGAGTCGCGGGTCGTGGCCCGGTCCGGAATCGCCGGCTACCGCGTGCTCGTCGACGGCGTCGTGCGGGCCACGGTGACCGGCACGCGCGCCGTGGTCGACGGCCTCGAGGCCGGTCGCACCCACTCCGTGGCCGTCGTCGCCCTCGATGCGGTCGGGAACGCCTCGGGCGCGTCCCGCGCCGACGTGGCCCTGCCGGCCGCCGACGTGCCGTTCGTGGGCATCGCCGTCCCCCGGACGACCGCGCGCGTCGGCGAGCCGCTCGGGTTCCGGGCCGACGTGACGGGCGGCGTGGGGCCGAGCATGATCACCTGGACGGTCGACGGCGAGACGACGACCGGCCAGACCTTCACACGCGGCTTCGCCACGCCGGGGCGGCGCGTCGTCACCGCCACCGCCACCACGGCCGAGCAGGGCGTCGGCTCCGCCACGGTCGAGATCCTGGTCGACGCCGCCGCACCGACGGTCGAGTCGAGCCTCACGGGCTCCCGGCTGCATCTCGTCACGAGCGACGACGCCTCGGGTGTCGCGGCGGTCGAGGTCTCGCTCGGGTCCGGCCGGCCGTTCCGCCCGCTCGATCTCTCGCTCCCGACGCTCGACCTGCCGGACGGGCGCCACGAGATCCGCATCCGCCTGTCGGACCGGGCCGGGAACACCCGCGTCGAGGACCGGACGGTGACCGTCGACACCACCGGCCCGGAGCTGGCCGTCACGGTTCCCGCGCTCATGACCGGCCCTCAGGCGGCGATCACGATCGCGGCGCGGGACGCGCTCGACCAGGTCGTCTCGCTCGATGTCGGCGGTCGAGGGGTGCCCGTCGGCCCCGGCCGCTCGATCACCGTGGCGACCGGCGGACAGGTCGTCCTGACGGCGACCGACCGCGGAGGCAACCGCACGCGCCTCGTCCTCGCCCTGCCCCGTTCGAAGCCGCTCGCGGGCTTCCGACATCCGTCGCTCGACGGCGCTCGCGGGGATCAGGTGTCGTTCAGCCGTGACGCACCGCGACTCACGGGCATGCGGGCGTGGATCGTGACCGCCACGCGGCAGCGCCTCGCCCTCCTGGGCGCCCTGCCGAAGGACGCGGCCACGCCGGCGAACCGCTACACCCGCGCGCTGCAGGTGGCGCTGACGCGGTGGCAGCGGACCGCGGAGGTCGGAGCCGAGAGCAGGCACGGGACGATCGGGCCGCGCACCCGCGCGGCGCTCGACCGCGCCGCGGCCACCCGCACGGTGGTCACGAACTCGGGCTGACGATCGCCGAGCCGCGCCCGACCCGTGACCCTCCGGCCCGTCGCGGCCCGAGACGCGGGGCGGACGGAGCCGTGGTCTAGGCCGGGTCCGGGGCGCTCAGCAGGCCACCGGCCAGGCGGACGAGATACCCCGCGGCCAGGTCCGGCTCGTCGCCGAGTGACCCGAGGCCGTCGTAGGCCGGGAAGGAGGTCAGCGCCAGGAGGACGTCGGTCGCCCGCTCCGCGTCGACACCGTCGACGAGGTCGCCCTGAAGACGCGCGAGCAGGGCCCGCAGCTGGTCGCGTCGCCAGCCCTCGCGCCGGGCGATGAGCCGGGCGACGGCCGGGTCCGGCCAGGCGGCGCCGAACAGGCGGCGGAGAAGGTGACGCTCGGCGTGCCAGAAGCGACACGTGGTCGTCACCGCGGCGCGGAGGGCGGCGCGCGGTGGCAGCGCCTCCGTTCCCTCGAGGAGGCGGTCCATCCGGTCGCGAGCGACGACCTGGTCGAGCACCGCCTCGATCAGCTCGACGCGGCCGCCGAACTGGTTGTAGATCGTGACTCGGGTCACGCCCGCGGCGTGGGCGACCGCCTCCATGCTCCACGGGCGGGACGGCTCGCGGAGCAGCCGACCGGCCGCCTCGAGGATGGCGTTCCGCGTCTCGACCACGGCTCTCGCGCGGACGCCGGGTGGCTCGCCGGCCGTCATCACCACCCCTTGCGGTCGGAAGACGCGGCCCATGGAGGGCCCGACTCACTATACAGTGTGTATATCCAGTTGGACCGACGAACCGAGGTGGCGACGTTGCTGGTGCAGATCTGCGGCCTGCCGGGCACGGGCAAGTCGACGCTCGCGCGGGCCTTGGTCGACCGGCGGCCGGGCGTGCTGCTTCGCATCGACGCCATCGAGGCGGCCCTGTGGCGCCACGGGCTCGACCCGGCCACGACAGGCGTCGCGACGTACGGCGTCGCGCACGCGGTCGCGCTGCCGCAGCTCGAGCGCGGACTGTCCGTCGTCGCGGACGCGGTCAGTGCCGTGGAAGCCGCCCGGGCCGGGTGGCGCGGCACCGCCGCGCGGGCGGGCGCGGTCCTGCGGGTCATCGAGACGATCTGTCCGGACCCGATCGAGCATCGGCGACGCGTCGAGACCCGCGTCAGCGACCTGGTCGGGTTCGTCGTGCCGACCTGGCAGCAGGTCGAGGCCGCAGCGGCGACGTACGAGCCGCGGACCGATGACCGGCTCGTCCTCGACACGCACCGGGATGACGTCGCGACGTGCGTCGATCGCATCGTCGACTACCTCGACCGCGACTGATCCGACCGCCCTGACGGCGGCGCCGCAGGCGATCCACGCGGCCGATCGCGGACGCCACCGAGGCCGGCGAGTCCGGCGGGCCGGCCGGCGGTGGTCGCCCGGTCAGGTGCCGGCGGGCCGGCGGCCGTGCTGCCGCGTGCGCCGGTCGGGCGTGTCCGACTCGAGCACCCGGCAGAGCGCCTCGGTCACCTCGGGGTCGAGCTGCGAGCCGCCGCTGCGCCGCAGCTCCTCGATCGCCGTGGCGAGGTTCTGGGCGCGACGGAACGGCGCGTTCGAGACGATGGCCGAGAAGGTGTCGGCCGCTGCCACGATCCGCGCCTCGATCGGGATGTGGGTTCCGGCGAGCCCTGCCGGGTACCCCGTGCCGTCGAAGCGCTCGTGGTGGTGCCGGACGACCGGCTCGGCGTCGGCCAGGGCGGGGATCCGGGCCACGATGTCCGCGCCGAGCGCGGCGTGCGTCCGCATGACGCGCCACTCGTCGGCCGTCAGCGACATCGGCTTGGCCAGGATCTCGGCCGGGATCGCGATCTTGCCGATGTCGTGCAGCCAGCCCGCCACGCGGCACCGGACCACGGTCTCCGCGTCGAGTCCGAGGGCCTCGGCGACGAGACCGGAGAAGTCGGCGACGTCCTCGCAGTGGTGGTCGGGCATGCCCTCGCGCACAGGGG
>CADCWC010000394.1 GCA_902806305.1 uncultured Thermoleophilia bacterium
GGGGGCCCATCACGTAGATCGCGTCGAGGTCGCGCTCGACGATGCAGCGGTTGGCGTGGACGTACATCAGGTTCAGCCCCGGCGTCGTGCCCCAGTGGCCGAGCAGGCGCGGCTTCACGTGCTCGGGCTTGAGCGGCTCGCGCAGCAGCGGGTTGCCCGTCAGGTAGATCTGCCCGACGCTCAGGTAGTTGGCGGCGCGCCAGTAAGCGTCGATGGCGGCGAGCTCGCCGTCGGCGACGACGGGGTGGGTCACGGGCGGACTCCGGGGAAGGGGAGTGGGCGCTCCCGCCGATCACGCCTCGACGACGTAGAGCACGACGGCGAGGGCGATGGCGAGCAGGATCAACTGCTCGGCCATGCGCACGGCGCTGCCGAGCCGTCCGCGGACGCGCGGGTTCTGTCCCCCGCCGTCCCGCTCGTCCAGCGTGGTGGCGTCGTGGGCCGCTCGCCCGCCGTCCGTTGTGGTGTGTCGCACGTGCACGGTCGTGCCTCCTCGGGGTGGTCGGGTCTGACGCCGGCGGACGCCTCTGCGTCGGCCTAACGATGCGGCGGCGCGCCGGGAGCCGCATCCGCCGTTCGCGGGGTGTTCCGCTAGCCCGCCGGGGTACCGGCGCGGTCCTCCGAACGTCGTACGGCGGCGCTACCCCATCCGGGGAACGGCCGCGAGCACCCACACCGCCGGGCTGCTCGCTCAGTCCTCGAGGTGGATGATGCCCCGCTGGAGGGCCACGATCACGGCCTCGGTGCGGTCCTCGGCGCCGAGCTTCCCGAGAATGTTGGTCACGTGCACCTTGACCGTCCCCGGCGTGCGGCCGATCACGCGGGCGATCTCGCTGTTGCGCAGCCCCTTGGCCACGAGGCGCAGCACCTCCACCTCCCGCGCGGTGAGTTCCACCCGCGGCGTGAACTCGGCGAGGCGGCTGGCCACCGCGGCCGGGATCACCCGATGGCCCGAGGCCACGCTCCGGATGGCGCGGATGAGCTCGCCCACGAGCACGTCCTTCACGAGGTAGGCGCACGCCCCCGCGCTCAGCGCCCGGTGGATGTCCGTGTCGCCGTCGTACGTGGTGAGGGCCACGATCCGAGCCTCCGGATGATCGCCGCGGATGGCCCGGATCGCGCCCACCCCGTCCAGCCTGGGCATCCGCAGGTCCATGAGCACCACGTCCGGCCGGTCGTTCGCGTAGGCGGCGACCGCCTCGACGCCGTCCCCTGCCTCGCCCGCGACCACGATGTCTCCCTCGTTGGCGATCATGGCCGCGATGCCGGCGCGCACCACGGCGTGATCGTCGACGACGAGGACTCGGATGGTCATGCCCTGAAGAGGCCGCGCGGCGCGAGGGCCGGCAATCCCCCAACCGGCATATCGTCGTCCGGTTCGCGGCGGCGCTACTCCCAGTGGCTGGGGCGCGGGTCGCGCCGGCCGCTGCGGCGCGCGCCGGCGGGATCATCCCCGGACGGCCGACGGCCGCGGCAACCCGGCGCGGTCATTCGGGGCAGCGATGCGCCCACGGGACGATGTCCAGCCGCTCGAACGGGATCTCTCGGCCGGAGTCCGCGCAACGGCCGAACCGATCCGGCGTCTCGATGAGGCGGGCGAGCGCGGCGTCGATCTCGGCCAGCTCGCGCGAGATGCGCGTCGCGTTCGACACCTCCACCTCGTCGTCGATGGTGTCGGTGCCGAGGTCCGCCGGGTGGAACGGCCGCGTACTCAGGTCGCCCGCCCGTTCCTGCTCGTCGGAGGCGGCCCACTCGGCGAGCGAGCGGTCCAGCAGCGTTTGGGCGCGCGCTCGCTCGACGCGGAGCCGCGTCTCGAGGTGTCGGCGCTGGGCTTCGGACAGCGGCATGATCGTCTCCGGTGGTCGGGTCGCGCGGATACACTCGGCGGGCGCGCGGCGGGCGTCGCGACCGCACCACGTTAGGCGCGGCGGCGTCGGCACGCGTCCGGCCGCCGGCGAGTCCTGGCGTATGCGGGACGGCCCGCTCCGGACCTCCCCGTCGGAGGTACCGGACCGGCGTCGCGTCCCCGCCTCCGTACGGGTCCTTCGGCCAGCGTGTAACGGTGCGCCGAAATGCGGGCCGCCAGGCCGCAGGGGATTGACGGTCCCGATCGGCGGACGGATCATCTGAGAGGCTCGTGGGGCACTCTCCCGCGCAACGGCCGAGTCCCGGCACGCGCCCGGTGGAGGCAACGGATCACCGATGACCCGACCGAGATTGACCGGCGCGTGGTGGCGACTCGGCGGCGCGGCCGTGGGCCTCCTCGGCCTGGCCGCGGTCCTCCATCGGCGCCTCCGCCGTCGGATGAGCGAGCGCGAGCTGCGCGCCCTCGTCGAGAACGCGCCCGACGTCGTCATCCGCTTCGATCGCGCGCTGCGCATCCGGTACGTCAACCCGATGGTCGAGACGTACACCGGGCTTTCGGCGTCTGCTCTCGTCGGGCGCACCGTGGCCGAACTCGGCTACCCCGCGGAGAACGTCCGCGCCTGGGAGTCCGGCCTGCGTCGCGTGGTCGACGCGGGGGAGCCGGGCATCATGGAGTTCAGCGTGGACACGCCGAACGGGTGGCGGCACTTCGAGACGCGGATGGTGCCGGAGTTCGGTGCCGCGGGCGGCGTCGCGTCGGTCCTCGGGATCACGCGGGACGTCACGACCCGCCGCGCGGCGGAGGAGCGTTTCCGGCGCAGCGAGGCGTTCCTGGCGGAAGGGCAGCGGATCACCCGCACCGGAAGCTGGAGCGGCGACCGGACGAGCGGCGCGATCACGTGGTCCGACGAGCACTTCCGAATCTTCGCTGCGGACCCGGACGTGGGGCGCGCCTGGCCCGCGGAGCGGATCCGGGAGCTGTTCTGGGAGCGCGTGCACCCGGCCGACCGCGACCGGGTGCACCGAGCCTTCGAGCTGGCGATGCGCGACTTCAGCCCGCTGGCGCTCGAGTTCCGGCTGGTCATGCCCGACGGCGCGATCCGCCACGTCCGGTGCGTCGGTCGCCGTGGCAGCGGCGACGAGTACATCGGGACGACCATGGACGTCACGGATGCGCACCGCGCGGAGGCAGAGCGACGCCGCAGCGAGGCGTACCTCGCGGAGGCGCAGCGGCTCAGCCATACCGGGAGTTGGGCGTGGAAGCTGGCGACCGGCGAGAGCGTCTGGTCGCGCGAGACGTACCAGATCTATGGCTTCGATCCGGCCGGCGATGCGCCGCCGTACGAGCAGGTGCTGGCGCGCGCGCACCCCGACGACCGTGCCGGCGCGCACGCGACGCTCCAGGAGGCGTTCCGGACCGGTGGCGACGTGCGGCTGCGCACGCGGGTGCTCGTTCCCGGCGAGCCGATGAAGTGGGTGGAGACGTACGCCCACCAGGTGTGCGACGACGACGGACGCCCGGTCGAGTACATCGGCACCGTCGTCGACGTCACCCAGCGGGTCCGCGCCGCGCGCCGGCAGCGGCGGGCGATCCGTGCGCGGTACGAGGCGGCGCTCGCCGAGCGCACGCGCATCGCCCGCGACATGCACGACGGGGTGCTCCAGGACGTGACGGGGATCGCCCTGCAGTTGGGGGCACTCCTCCCGCACGTGCGCGCGCTACCGGACGCGCAGACCCGGATGCAGGAGGTCGTGACGCTCGCCGAGCAGACGGGCCGCCGGGCGCGCCTGGCGGTGCAGGGGATGCGAGCGCACGACGGCGCTGTGGAACTGCTGGGGCAGGTCCAGCAGGCGTTGCAGGACGTCACCGCGTTGTCCGCCCTCGCGCTCAGCGTCCGCGTCACGGGACGGCCGCGCCTCGTTGGGCTGGCGGTGTGCGACGCGGCCGCTTCGATCGTCCGGGAGGCCGTGACCAACGTGGTCAAGCACGCCCACGCGCGCACCGTGGTCGTGACGGTGGCGTTAGTCAAGCGTCGGCTCCGGCTGTCCATCCGAGACGACGGACGGGGGCTGTGGGCGGGGGCCGCTCGGCCGCCGGGCGACGCCGGCCACTTCGGAGTGGTCGGCATGTACGAGCGCGCCAGCAGCGTGGGCGCGTCCTTGACGGTGTCGAGCGCGCCAGGCCGTGGCACCCGGATCCGGGTGGACGTACCGCTCGCACGCCCGGAGGCCGCGGACGTGGCATGACCCGGTCCGCCGGCCCGGGTCGTTCGTCTTCGTCACCGTCGACCCGGGCGAGCCGGTCGAGGGCGCCGAGGCGACCGTTCTCGAGGCGGAGGGGCGGACGCTCGTGCTCGCGCGCGACGAGGCGGACGGG
>CADCWC010000395.1 GCA_902806305.1 uncultured Thermoleophilia bacterium
GAGCGGGCGGGTGACGGTTCGACGCGGAGGATGCGGGCGGCCCAGGCGGGCAGCCACCAGTTCCAGCGGCCGAGGAGCGCGACGAACGCGGGAGCCAGGATCCCGCGGATGATCGTGGCGTCGATCAGGATCCCACCGCCGAGCGCGGTCGCGAAGATCTTCGCCTCGGTGCCCGGGGTGGTGCTGAAGGCGACGAAGGCGAGGCCCAGGATCAGTGCGGCGCTCGTCACGAGCCGGCCGGTGCGGCCGACGCCCTCGATGACGGCGGTCTCGGTCGAGCGGCTCCGGTCGTACGCCTCCCGCATGCGGCTGATGATGAACACCTGGTAGTCCATCGAGATGCCGAAGAGGAAGGCGAAGACGACGATCGGCAGCTCCACGTTGATGGCGCGTGTCGCCTCGATGCCCCAGATCGCGTCGGAGCCCCAGCCGTTCTGGAACACGAGCACGATCAGCCCCCACGCGGCGCCGACGGAGAGCAGGTTGAGGAGGACCGCCTTGAGCGGCAGGACCAGCGAACGGAACGCCCGGGCCAGGAGCACGAACGTCAGGCCGGAGATCAGTGCGATCACGAGCGGGAAGTTGCCGTAGACGGCGTCGAGGAAGTCGACGGCCTGGGCGGCCTCGCCGCCGACCGTCACGTCGGCCGGCAGGGGCTGCGTCGCGGCGCGGATACGGTCGAGCGTCTCGCGGCCGGCGGGCGAGTTGCCGTCCTCGGTCGGGATGACGGTCACGAGCGCCGTGCCGTCCCGGTGCCAGTCGACCGGCGCGGCGGCGGCCTGGACGCCCTCGACGTCGCCGAGGGCCCGCACGACGGTGCCGGGATCGCCGGACCGGACGAGCGCGTCGAAGGGCGAGAGCGGACCGGTCCCGAGGCCCGAACGCTGCAGCTGCTCGAGGCCGGCGCGCGCCGGTCCCTCCTGGGCCAGCGAGTCGGCGCGGGGGTTCCCGAGCTGGATCGTGGAGGCGGCCACGACGAGCGCGGCCAGGACGGCGGTCGACGTGACGGCCGCGAGCCGGCGGTGGCGCACGACGAGCCGGGCCCAGGCCGACCACGCCCGGTCGGAGCGGGCGTCGCGGCGGGCGCGCGGCCAGTCGAGCCTCGGCCCGATCGTCGCCAGCACGACCGGCAGGAGCGTGACGGCCACGGCGACGCTGACGAGGGCGATGAGCAGGCCGGCGAGGCCGATGCTGCGCAGGAACGGGACGGGCACGGCGAGGAGCGCGAGCAGCGAGATCGCCACGGTCGTGCCGCTGAAGACGACGGCCGAGCCGGCGTGCTGCATCGCGTTCCGGACCGCCGCCTCGTTCGTCATGGCCGGCCCCTGCCGCTCCTCACGCCAGCGGACGACCACGAGCAACGCGTAGTCGATCGCGATGCCGAGTCCGATCAGCCCGACGAGGAACTGGACGATCACGGAGACGTCCGTCACGGCCGCCAGCGGCCAGACGAGCAGGAACGTGGTGGGGACCGCGACGAGCGCCATCAGCAGCGGCACGACGGCCATGAAGGAACGGAACACGACGATCAGGACGAGCAGCGCGCCGAGCGCCCCGAGCAGGGTCCCGACGAGGACACCCGTACCGCCCTCGCTGTCACCGGCCGAGCCGCGCAGGGCGTCGAGCCCGGTCACCTCGACCGAGGCTCCGCCGACGGTGACGCCCGCGAGCGCCGCCTGGGCCTGCTCGGCCTCGGCCTGGCCGGGGTCGACTCCGCCGAGCGCCGGGATGTAGACGAGCGCGAACGTCGTCCGGCCGTCGTCGGAGACGAAGGCACGGTCGTGGGTCGAGGCGTACGAGGCCACCCGGGCGTCGGGCAGCGCCACCTCGACGCGGGACAGGGCCGCGTCGAGCTGCCGGCCGATGCCGGGTGAGTCGACCGTCGTCCCCTCCGGCAGCGTCACCACGGGCACGAGCGGGGCGACGTCCCCGCCGTTGCCGTAGAGCGCCGCCACGTCGCGGTTCGTCTCGAAGCCCTCGCCGCCCGGCACGCTGAACTCGTCGGAGAGTGCGCTCCCCGCGGGCCCGATCGCGGCGAAGGCGACGAGCGTGACGGCGACCCAGAAGCCGACGACCCATCGCTTATGGCTCAGAACCCACTCGGTGAGCTTGGTCATGACGTCTCCTCCTTCGTTCGTACGGTGTACGACGTACGTTGTACGATCGGGTAGGATGCCGCCAGTGGGGCTAACCCCCCGATGCGTATGGCCAGACGGGAGACATCAGGCGAATCGCGGGTCCGGCTCACCAGGGAGCGTGTGCTCGGCGCTGCGATCGACCTGGCCGACCGGGACGGCATCGAGTCGCTGACCATGCGCAAGCTCGCCGACGAGCTCGGTGTCGGCGCGATGTCGCTCTACCACCACGTGCCGAACAAGGACCGGCTCCTGGACGGGATGGTCGACGTGGTCTTCGGCGAGATCGAGCCGCCGTCGACCGACGCCGACTGGAAGACGGCGATGCGGCGGCGGGCGAGCTCGACCCGTGAGGCGCTCGCCCGCCACCGCTGGGCGGTCGGCCTCCTCGAGTCGCGACTGACCCCCGGACCGGCGAGCTTCCGGCTCCACGACGCCGTGCTCGGGTGCCTGCGCCGCGCCGGGTTCTCGGTCGAGATGGCCGTGCACGCGTACTCGGTGCAGGACGCCTACATCTACGGGTTCGCGCTGCAGGAGACGAGCCTGCCCTTCGAGACCGCCGAGCAGAGCGCCGCGATCGCGGAGACGATGGTGGCGCAGATGCTCGAGCAGGTCCCGGCCGACGAGTACCCGTACCTCGTCGAGGTGGTGGGCGGCCACGTCGCGACGTCCGGCTACGACTTCGGCGACGAGTTCCTGTTCGGACTCGATCTGATCCTCGGCGCGCTCGACCCGCTGCGCGACCCGACGTGACCCGCTCGACGCGCGCGGCATCCCGCCGTCGGGTCGCGGCGCCGGCGTAGACTGGCCCCGTCCCCCCGAGGAGTGCGAATGTCGTACCCCGCCAGCCGGCTGCGGCGGCTGCGTCGGACGGAGGGGTTGCGGCGCCTGGTCCGGGAGACCCGCCTCGACCCGGCCGATCTCATCCTGCCCCTGTTCGTGGTCCCCGGCGTGGGCGTCCGCCGGCCGGTGGGGTCGCTGCCGGGCGTCGAGCACCTGTCGGTCGACGGCGCCGTCGAGGACGCGCGCCGGGCCGCGGACCTGGGCGTGGGCGGCGTGATGCTCTTCGGCGTCCCGGACCCGCGCGACAAGGACGCCGTCGCCTCCGTGGCGCGGCGCGACGACGGGCTCGTCCCCGAGACGCTGCGCGCCATCCGCTCGGCGGTGCCGGACCTCGTCCTGACCACCGACCTCTGCCTGTGCGGCTACACGGACCACGGCCACTGCGGCGTGATCGGCGCCGACGGCCACGTCGAGAACGACGCCACGCTGCCGCTGCTCGCGGAGATGGCGCTCGTCCACGGCGCCGCCGGAGCGGACGTGCTCGCCCCGTCGGACATGATGGACGGACGCGTGGCGGCCGTGCGCGCCGCGCTCGACGGCGAGGGGCTCGGCGAGCGCGTGGCGATCATGGCCCACGCCGCCAAGTTCGCCTCGGGCTTCTACGGGCCGTTCCGCGACGCGGCGCACTCGGCGCCGTCGTTCGGCGACCGGCGCTCCTACCAGCTCGATCCGGCCAACGGACGGGAGGCACTGCGCGAGGCGGACCAGGACGAGCTCGAGGGCGCCGACATCCTGCTCGTCAAGCCCGCGCTGCCCTACCTCGACGTCCTGGCCCGGCTCGCCGATCGCACCGACGTGCCGCTCGCCGCCTACCAGGTCTCCGGCGAGCACGTCGTGCTGCAGGCGGCCGCGGCGGCCGGCGCGCTCGACCTGCGCCGGGCGACGCTCGAGGCCCTGACGGCGGTCCGGCGGGCGGGGGCCCGGCTGATCGTCACCTACGCCGCGAAGGAGGTGGCCGGGTGGCTGCACGAACGACACTGACCGACCTGCGCTCGGCCGAGCTCTACGCCGAGGCGGTGCGCCACATCCCCGGCGGCGTGAACTCGCCCGTGCGCGCCATGCGCGCGGTGGGACGCGACCATCCGCTGTTCATCGCCGAGGCGGTCGGGGCGTACGTCACCGACGCCGACGGGAACCGCTACGTCGACCTCGTCGGCTCCTGGGGACCGGCGGTGGTCGGCCACGCCCACCCGGCGGTCGTCGAGGCGGTGCAGGACGTGGTCGTCCGTG
>CADCWC010000396.1 GCA_902806305.1 uncultured Thermoleophilia bacterium
GCGGCGAGCGTCCGTCCGGCCCGTCGCAACGCGGCCTCGAGGTCGCGGAGCGCGGCGGCCTCCTCGAAGCGGAGCCCGGCGACGAGCCGGCGACGGCGCTCCCGCAGCCGCTCGGTCGGCACCGTGCCGCCCGCCACCAGGACGCGCCAGACGGCGCGCGCCGCCTCGTCGTGCGCCGCGGCGGCCGCACCGCCGCGACAGGGCGCGAGGCACCGTCCCAGCCGTCCCTGGAGGCACGTGCCCTCGACCGGCCGCGCAGATCGGCACGAGCGGAGGCCGTAGGCGAGCCGCAGCGCCGCCGCCACGCGCTCGACGTCGGCGCGTCGACCGAGCGGGCCCACCCGCACGTCGGGGAGGTGGAGCCCCGGCAGGGCGTCGGTGGCCGGGGGCAGGTCGCCGGTGGCGCTGACGCTGAGCCGCGGCACGGCGCCGGACAACCGCAGGAACGCACTCCGCTCGGGGCGGACGCCGCGGCGGTTCGCGGACGGGCGGAGCTCCAGGATCAGCCGGATCTCGTCGAGCCGGGCCTCGAAGGCCGACCCCGCCTCGGCGTAGTCCAGGCGGTCGACGGCCCCGAGCGCGCGTTCCACGCCCCGCGGCTGGACGCCGCCGCGGAAGTAGCCCTGCGTGCGCCGACGGAGGTCGCCCGCCGTCCCGACGTACAGCGCGCGGCCGTTCGCGTCGCGCATCACGTACGTCCCCGGAGCACGCGGCGCCGCCTCGGCCAGGCGACGACGGTCGTGCGCCGGACGGGCGCGCGGCCGGCAGAGGCGTACGAGATCGTCGACCGTCCGGGCGCCGCGCTCCTGGGCCAGACCGAGCAGGGCGAGCAGCAGCTCGGCCGTCGCCTGCGCATCGGGCAGCGCCCGGTGACAGGGCGTGACGGTGGTGTCGAAGCGGTCCGCCAGCGCGGCGAGCGAGAACCGCCCCCGACGGGCGGGCAGCAGCGCGCGCGCCAGCGCGACGGTGTCGACGACCGGGGCCGCGGAGCGACGGCCGTGGCGGCGCCCGAGCGCCGCGTCCAGGAAGCCCACGTCGAAGCGGGCGTTGTGCGCGACGAGGCACGCATCGCCCGCGAAGCGGACGAACGCGTCGAGGGACGGTCCGACCGGGCCGCGCCCGCGCACGGCGCGGTCGCCGAGGCCCGTCAGCCGCTGGACGGCCGGCGGGATCGGCACGCCCGGGTCGACCAGCCGCTCGAAGCTCCCCGCGGCCTCGAGGGCGACGACCCGGACGGCGCCGATCTCCACGATCCGGTCCGCGCCGGGTCGCATGCCGGTCGTCTCGAGGTCGAAGACGCAGAACGCGGCCTCCTCGAGCAGGCGCGCCGGTGCCGCACCGGGGCGTCCGACCTCGTCGGCGGAGCGCCAGTGCAGACGGGCGTCGGCGCGGACGACCTCGTCGACGAGCCGTCGCGCCACGACGTCCGGCACGCGGGCCGCGCGCACGAGCACCTTCGCCGCCTCGCGGAAGTGCACCGGCGAGCCACCCGAGTCGGCGAGCAGCGCGTCGAGACGGTCGGCCGCGTCGAGGGTCAGCTGCAGCCCCATACGAACGCATGTTCGCATGAGGCCCGGACGCGGGCGCACGTCCCACGGACGACGGGCCGCACCAACGACGAGGGGCGCCCCGATCGACCGATCGGAGCGCCCCTCGGGACAGCGGTGGCGCGACGGGCGGCGCCTACTTCTTGACGGCTTCCTTCAGCTGGGAGCCCGCGGTGAACTTGGGCACGCGGCCGGCCGGGATCGGCACCTTCTCGCCCGAGCGCGGGTTGACGCCGGTGCGCGCGGCGCGCTCCTGGACGTGGAACTTCCCGAACCCGGTGAACGAGACGTCGCCACCACCGCGCAGCGTCTCCCGGATCACGTCGAGCATGGCCTCGACCGCCTGGGCCGCGTCCTTCTTCGACTGGCCGCTCTTCGACGCGACCTGCTCGATGAACTCACCCTTTGTCACAGCGCTGCTCGCCTCCATCCTGGTTGCAAGGCGCGGACGTTAGCAGAGCCGGGAGCGGCGCAGCAACCGCGCAACCATGCGGGTCCGCGCGCCTCGCGGGGGCGCGCGAGGCTCCGGCTCAGGCCGCGCCCGAGCCGTCCGTCACGGCCGCTCCGGACGCCTCGCCGAGGCGCAGGAGGTCCGCGTCGAGGAGGGACTCGAGGCGGACCCCCTGTGCCCCCATGGCCTCGGACCCACCCTCGCCGCGGTCGACCACGCAGACGACGGTGTCGCACGTGAGGCCTGCCGAGCGGAGCGCCTCGACCGCCGCGAGCGCCGCGCCGCCCGAGGTGACGACGTCCTCGATCAGGACGACGCGCTCGCCGGCGGTCCAGAGCCCCTCGATGCGGCGTGCCGTGCCGTAGTCCTTGGCGTCCTTGCGGACGATCAGGAAGGGCAGGTCGGCGTCGAGCGCGGCGGCCGCCACCAGCGCCACGGCACCGAGCTCCGGGCCCGCCAGGCGCACCGCCGCGGGCTCCACGGCCGCCACCCGGGCGGCGAGCGCGCGCCCGAGGTCGCGCAGCAGGTCCGGTCGGGTCTCGAACCGGTACTTGTCGAGGTAGAACGCGCTGCGACGCCCGGAGCGGAGCAGGAAATCGCCCTCGAGATAGGCCGCCGCGCGCACGCGCTCGGCCAGCGCCCGGAGGTCGGGCGCGGTGGGGCGAGGCGTCACCGGACCGTCGCTCCGCAGCGCCCTAGCGGGCCGAGAGGATCTCGCGCGCGGCGGGGACGATCGCGCCCGCCTCCGGCGACTCCTCGCCCAGCGAGAGCATGGAGCCGTCGTCGAAGTACAGGTCGACACGCGTCTGCAGGCGCGTGCGGCGGCGCCGGACGAGCACGGTGCCCGCGAGCGAGCTGACCGCGAGCCCGAGGGCCATGATCCGGCTCCGAGCGGCCACCTTCAGGCCTCCTCGGCGGACGTCGGGAGCGGCGCACCGGGCACGGGTTCGATGCCCCGACGAGGATCGGCGGGCACCTCCGCCCAGCCGGTCGCCGCCACCGGGCCGGTGGCCGCGACAGCGCCGTCCGAGCCTCCGCCCTGGACCGACGCGGCCGGCTCCACCTCGTCCTCGGCCACGTTGCGGAGGCACGTCTTCAGGTCGTAGAAGATCAGCCCGACGGTCGGCCCCAAGCCGGTCGTGGCGACGATCGTCCGTTCGCCCTCACGGACGGCGAACACGCTGCCCTCGGGCGTCGAGACCTCGAGCTGCGTCAGGCGCGGTCGCCCGAGGTCGCCACGCACCCGGTCGGCGGCCGCGTAGAGCCCCGTCCCGGCCCGGGCGATCCGGCTCGCGACCTCCGGGTCCGCCTCGCTCGAGGCCTCCACCGTCCCGTCGCCCGCGACGATGACCGCACGGTCGACCTGGGTCGAGATCTGCTTCAGGTCGGCCAGGGCCTCGGCCGCGTCCATGCCTGCCTCCTCGGGAGTTCACCCACCAGAGCTGGAGCGGCGACGGTAGCACGTGGGCCGTCGACACCCCCGGCTATGCTTCCCCGGATGCTGCAGGTCCGACGACCTCGCGCCTGGTTCGGGCTGCGGTCGGCTCGGCGCCCGCCTTCGAACCATCCGATCATCCGGCGGTTCTTCGCCGACCGCTCGCCGCACCTCGCGGCGATGGTGGCGTACTACGCGCTGCTGTCCCTCGTGCCGTTCCTGTTCCTGATGCTGTCGCTGATCGGCGTGCTGGAGCGGCAGAACGAGCAGTCGTTCCTCGTCGAGGAGCTCGAGCAGGTGCTACCCGGGCAGTCGGTCGACGGGCTGATCGCGCTCGTCGAGAACATCCGCCTGAACGCCCGTTCCTACGGCGTGATCGGGTTCGTCGGCCTGCTCTGGAGCTCCCTCGGCTTCCTGTCGGCGATCGAGTCCGCGCTGAACATCGTCTACGACGTGCCGAACCGTCCGTGGGTGCGCCAGAAAGTCCTCACGGTCGGCCTCGTCGTCCTCGCCCTCTGCGCGCTCTTCGCCTCACTGGTCGTGACCACGTGGGTCCAGCGCCACAGCCCGGACGTCGTCGCGGCGCTCAACGGGGCGGTGCTGCTGTCCGTGGCGTTCTCGGCGGGGGTCTCGTTCGTGTTCCTGATCGCGGTGTACCACCTGCTGCCGAACACGCCCGTGTCGATCCGGGAGGCGGTGCCGGGCGCCGTCGTCGGGATGGTCGCGTTCCAGCTGTCGTTCCAGGCCCTCCCGCTCTACCTCGGCTTCTCCG
>CADCWC010000397.1 GCA_902806305.1 uncultured Thermoleophilia bacterium
CCGCGGCGTCAGCATCGCCCGGGCCCTCTCCCTCCAGCCGGAGTTCCTGATCGCCGACGAGCCGACCGCCGGGCTCGACGTCTCGGCCGCCGCCGCGGTGCTCAACCTGATGCAGGACCTGGCGCGCCGCCTGGACCTGACGTACCTGATCATCACCCACAACCTGAACGTCGTCGGCTACATCGCCGACCGCATCGCCGTCATGTACCTCGGACGGCTCGCGGAGACCGGGCCCGCGGAGCGGATCTTCGACGACCCCGCCCACCCCTACACCCGCGCCCTGCTCGAGGCCGTGTCGGAGCCCGATCCGCGGAACCGCGGCGTCGACCGCCGCCTGCTGCCCCCCGGCGAGATCCCCAGCCCGCGCAACCCGCCGCCGGGCTGCCGATTCCACACGCGCTGTCGCTACGTGCAGCAGCGCTCCCGCGAGGAGGTCCCCGAGCTGGAGGAGATCGAGCCCGGCCATCTCGTGGCCTGCCACCACTGGCGCGAGGTCCGCGCGGACGTCCGCGCGGGCACGGCCAGGGACGCGGACGCGGACGCCGACGCGGTGGTGCGCTGAGATGCCCGAGCACGCCTGCCCCGGCGCGATCCTCCACTACGACCAGGACGGCGACGGCCCGGACATCGTCTGGCTGTCGGGCGGCGACAACACCGGGGCGATCTGGCACGAGGATCAGCTGCCGTTCTTCCGCGACTCCTTCCGCAGCACGACCTACGACGCGCGCGGCGTCGGCGGCACCCGGTCGCTCGAGCCACCGCCGTGGTCGCCGGAGGTCTACGCCGCCGATCTGGCCTCCCTGATCGAGGCCGTGTGCGACCCGCCGGTCGTCCTGGTCGGCCTCTCGATGGGCTCGATGATCGGGCAGCAGCTCTCGCTCGACCGCCCCGACCTCGTCCGCTGCGCGATCCTCCTCGGGACGGCCGGCCGGAGCACGGGATTCCTCGACGAGTGGATGCGGGCCGAGATCGAGTTCCGCCGCGGCGGGGGACAGTTGACACCCGCCTTCGCGACGACCCACTACGGCGCCTTCTGCTACCCGCCGGAGGTCCTCGGTGACGCCGAGCTCTGGGCGCGGCTGCGGCGGCGCGTCGCCGGTGACTACGCCGAGCGGGACGGCGAGGCGCTCGCCGCCCAGTGGCAGGCCTGCGTCGACTTCAACTCGATCCCGCGCCTGCCGGCGTGTCGGGTGCCGATCCACGTGATCGCCGGGACCCACGACCTGCAGACGCCGCCGGCGCACGGGCGACTCGTGGCCGACACGGCGGCGAACGGTCACTTCCACCTGTTCGAGGGGCTCGCGCACCTGTCGATCTACGGCCACGCGCACGACGTGCTGAACCCGTTCATCCGCGACCTGGCCCGCCGCTACACAGGCTGATCGGCGCCGGTCCGCCGCCGCCCGGAGAGGACATCGGAGGTCACATGGGGGAGCTCGACGGCAGGACGGCGTTGATCACCGGAGCTGCGCGCGGCTTCGGCCGGGCCGTGGCGCACCTGTTCGCGCGCGAGGGCGCCGACGTCGCGATCGCCGACGTGGCGGGGGAGCTCGCGTCCGAGCGCGTCTCGGGCATGGCCACGGAGAGCGACCTGGAGCGCACCCGCGCCGAGGTCGAGGCGCTCGGCCGACGCTGCGTCGCCATCCGGGCCGACGTGACGAAGGCCGAGGACTGCGAGCGGATGGCGGCCGAGACGCTCGCGGCCTTCGGCCGCATCGACATCCTCCACGCCAACGCGGGCGTCTTCTCGTACGGGGCCTCCTGGGAGCTGACCGAGGACGACTGGGACACCGTCCTCGGCGTGAACCTCAAGGGGATGTGGCTGACGACGAAGTACGTCGTCCCGCACATGATCGAGCGCCGCTACGGCAAGATCGTCATGACCTCGTCGCGAGACGGCCTGCGGGTCGAGCCGAACTACGCCCACTACAACGCCTCGAAGGCGGGCGTCATCGCGTTCGCCAAGACCCTCGCCATCGAGCTCGGGCCCTACACGATCAACGTCAACGCCGTCTGTCCCGGGCAGATGGCCGACCGCAGCAGGCGGACGCATCCCCGCGGCGTCACGACGAACCCCTACTGGGACATGGTCACGGGACAGGAAGGCTCCACCTACGAGGACTTCGACCTCGCCTCCGGTCGGGAGAACCTGTTCGAGGAGGGTGGCCAGATCGACTTCTCGGAGGTCGCCGAAGGCGTGCTGTGGCTCGCGTCCGACCGGTCGCACATGGTCACCGGGCACGCCCTGCCGCTCGACCGCGGCTGGATCGCGAAGCGTGGAGGCTGACGACGTGACCGTCGACGCCGACGGCCTGGCGCACGACTCCGAGACGACCAGACGCTGGGAACGCGCCCAGGACGAGGACGCCGCGCGGCGCCTCCGCGCCTGGCCGGGAGGCGGGCGGCTGCGCGAGCAGGTGCTCCGGGCCGACGTCGAGTCGAGGGTCTTCGCCCCCACCCCCAGTGGCGGGCGGTGGTTCCGGCTCGTCGTCCTCGAGGGCGAGGCCGAACCGCTCCTGTTCGTGTCGGACCGTCCGGACGACCGGGGTCGCGTGCTCGTCGACCCGGGCTCGGGCACCCTCGACTGGTACTTCCCCTCCCCGGACGGGCAGCTCGTCGCCTACGGCCTCTCCGAGCGCGGGAGCGAGCAGAGCGTGCTGCACCTCGTCGACGTCGAGACCGGGGAGCTCCGGCCCGAGCGGATCCCGCACACGTCGTTCGCGGTCGTGGCCTGGCTGCCCGACTCGACCGGCTTCTACTTCAGCGCGAGCCTCGGCCCCGACACCGAGCAGCCGCAGAAGCACATCTTCTTCCACCGCGTCGGCGCGGAGCCACCGACGCAGCCCGAGCCGGCCGTGTTCCGCGACGACGAGGACTTCGTCTCGCCGCAGGTGTCGGACGACGGTCGTTGGGTGGCCGCCGTCTCGAGCGACGCCGAGCCGCGTCCGGACTCGATCCTGGACCGCCACGGGGACGGCGTCTGGCGACCGTTCCTCCTCGACGTGCCCGCCGTGTTCAACGGCTTCTTCCTCGACGACCGGTACCTGGCCGTCACCACGGAGGACGCACCGCGCGGCCGTCTGGTCTCGATCCCCCTCACCACGCCCACCGATCGCGCGACGTGGACGGAGATCGTGCCGCAGGGCGAGGCGGTCCTGCGGAGCGTCGCCGCGGTCGGCGACCGCCTCGTGCTCGAGGAGCTCGTCGACACCAGCACCCGGCTGCGGGTCATCCGCCGCGACGGGACCGAGCCGGCCACGGTGCCGCTCCCGCAGCCGGGCGTGGCGGCGCTCTCGACGTCGACGCACCGAGCGGCGCTCGACCCCGCTGTGGCGGCCGACGAGGGCGGGTTCACGTTCGTGCGGTCGTCCTGGGAGACGGCACCGGCCGTGTGCCGGTACGACCTCCGCACGGGACAGGTCGAGGTCCTCGAGGAGCGTCCGCCACCGCCGTTCGAGGTCGAGGCCTTCCTCGTCGAGGCACGGGCGCCGGACGGGGCTCGCGTGACCGCCTGGGTCGTGCGTCGCTTGGACGCGGATCAGCGTCCGGCCCCCACGCTGGTCCACGGCTACGGCGGCTGGAACATCGCGTTCGGGACCCCGGTCGGCCTCGGTCCGTACCGGCCGTTCGTGGAGGCCGGCGGGACGATGGTCTTCGCCCACCTGCGCGGTGGCGGCGAGTACGGCTTCGACCAGTGGCTGGACGGGTTCCGGGAGGCGAAGCAGCACACCTTCGACGACCTCTACGCCGTGGTCGAGCACCTCGTCGACGCCGGCGTCGCGGCGCTCGACCGCGTCGGCGTGGTGGGGGCGAGCAACGGCGGGCTGCTGACCGCCGCGGCGATCACCCAGCGACCCGAGCTCTTCGCAGCCGCCGTCTCGCACGTTCCCCTCACCGACATGCTCACCTACACGCGCGATCCCTACGCGGCCGAGTTCGTGCTCGAGTACGGCGACCCGGCGGAGCCGGCCGCCGCCGCCTGGCTCCGTGCCTACTCGCCCCTCCACGCGGTGCGGGACGGCGTGCCCTACCCGGCCACGCTCGTGATCTGCGGCGACACCGACGTGCGTTGCCCCGCCTGGCACGGTCGCGTCTTCGTGGCCCGCGTCCAGGCCGCCACCGCCTCCGACGCGCCGGTCCTCTACCGGCTGCGACCGGACTCAGGGCATCTGACGTCGATCCGGAGGGAGAACCC
>CADCWC010000398.1 GCA_902806305.1 uncultured Thermoleophilia bacterium
ACGCGATCGTCTGGGTGCACGACTACCAGCTCCAACTGGTGCCCGCGATGCTCCGCCAGCAGCGACCCGACCTGACCATCGGCTTCTTCCTGCACATCCCGTTCCCGCCGTACGAGCTGTTCACCCAGCTGCCGTGGCGCTCGGCGATCGTCGAGGGCCTGCTCGGCGCCGACCTCGTCGGTTTCCAGCGGCCCAGCGGGGCGTCGAACTTCGTGCAGCTCGCCCGCCGGCTGCACGACCTGCCCGCCCGGAGACAGGTGGTCGAGTACGACGGGCGCACCGTCGCCGCGCAGGCCTTCCCGATCTCCATCGACGTCCGGGCCTTCGACGAGCTGGCCCGCTCCCCCGAGGTCCTGGCGCGGGCGGAGGAGATCCGCAAGGAGCTGGGCAACCCCTCGAAGATCATCCTGGGCGTCGACCGGCTCGACTACACCAAGGGCATCGGCGTCCGGTTCGCCGCCTTCGAGGAGCTGCTCGAGGACGGCGCGGTGGAGTCGCCCGACACCGTCCTCGTGCAGGTGGCCACACCCAGTCGCGAGCGGGTCGAGCACTACGTGCACATGCGCGAGCAGATCGAGCAGCAGGTCGGCCACATCAACGGCGTCTTCGGCTCGATCGCCGGTCCTGCGGTGCACTACTTCAACCAGTCGATGCCCCGCGAGGAGCTGGCCGCGCTCTACCGGGTGGCCGACGTCATGCTCGTCACCCCGTACCGCGACGGGATGAACCTGGTCGCCAAGGAGTACGTCGCCGCCCGCGGCGATCTCGGCGGGGCGCTGGTGCTCTCGGAGTTCGCCGGCGCGGCCGCGGAGCTCAGGCAGGCGTTCCTGGTCAACCCGCACGACATCGCAGGCGTGAAGAGCCAGCTGGTGCGCGCTCTGCGCATGGACCCCGCCGAGGGCGCCAAGCGCATGCGGGCCATGCGGCGGCACCTGTTCAAGAACGATCTCGACCACTGGGCCAGCTCGTTCTTCGAGGCCCTGCGCGGGCAGGCGACCGGCCAGCCCTCCGGCCGGGCAGCGGGGCGGCCCTCGGTGCCGCTGTCGCGAGACGGCGGCGGGGCCCAGGGATGAGTGCACCGCCCGCCGATCTGGCAGCGGCGCTCGCGGCACTGGCCGCCCGGCGGCCGATCCTGGTCGCCAGCGACTACGACGGCGTGCTGGCGCCGCTGGCCGACGTGCCGTCGGAGGCGTCGCCGGAGCCGGGTACGGCCGAGGTCCTCGGGCGGCTCTCCGCCGTCCCGGGGGTGACGGTCGCGCTGGTGAGCGGGCGCGGTCTGGCCGACCTCCGGAGCACCAGCGGGTTCTCCGGGGACCTGCGCTGGATCGGCAGCCACGGCGCGGAGTTCGACGGTCCGCTGGCCGGTGACCTCGCCGGCCGGCGGGACGAGCTGGTCGCCCGGCTGGAGCCGCTCGTCACCGGCACCCCGGGCGCGCGACTGGAGATCAAGCCGGCGAGCGTGGCGGTGCACGTGCGGCTGGTCGCCGACCGCCCGGCGGCCGCCGCGCTGCTCGAGGCCTCCCGGGCGGCCGTCGATCCGTCACTGACGATGAAGCCGGGCAAGGACGTGTTCGAGGTGGCGGTCACCGACGCCGACAAGGGGTCGGCCGTGCGCCGGCTCGCGGCGGAGATCGGTGCGCAGGGCGTGGTCTACCTCGGCGACGACGTCACCGACGAGGACGTCTTCCGCGTCCTGGGTGCGGACGACGTCGGCGTCAAGGTCGGCGCGGGCGAGACGGCGGCCGCACACCGGGTGGCCGATCCGGCCGCGGTCCGGGCGCTCCTGGAGCAGCTGGCCGACCTGCTCACCGTCTGAGTTCGCAATTCAATTGCGGACGGTCGTGTCCAGAAGTCAGCATGCTGCTCATCGGCGGCGATCGTCCCGCCGTGTCGACAATCCAGGTCGCCCGTCGAATGCGACCTGCACGTATCCGGACCTCCGGAAGAATGGCGGCGAGGTCGCGGAGGACGCGTTGTCGACAAGTGTGCGACGAGAATGAGGCGACCCCGCGTACACATCACGATCGCGCCATTCCGCGGTCACATGCGGTCGTTCCATCGGTGGAGCCATGACACTTCCAACGTCCTGCTCGGTCGTCCGGGCCACTTCTCTTCCCCGCGAGGTCCCCCGTGACATCCACTGCCGCTCCCCCCACCGCCCGCCGCGCCGGCTGGTTCGCCGACCGCCCGCTGGCCGTCAAGTTCGGCGTCCTCATCGGCGTCGTCGTCCTCGCCTTCGGCGGACTGCTGACCGCCGTGCTGGTCGGCAACTCCTCGGTGCGCGACGCGAACACCACGCTCCAGAACCTCAACGAGGCCGAGGAGCTGGTCCTCCAGCTCGACACCCGTGCCAGCGAGCTGAAGGTGGACGGTTTCAAGACGATCACCCGCGAGAACCCGGCCGACCAGCTGACGGAGCTCGCCGACGACATCGCCACCCCCGAGGCGATGCTGGCCGACCTCGCCACGGTCTCCCTCGAGGGTGCCGCCGCCGAGTCGGTGAGCGGGCTGTCCGACGCCTTCGGCGCCTACACCACGGCGATCTCCGGGTGGATCAACCTCGCGGTGGCCGACCCGGTGGGCATGCGCGCCCGCTGGGAGGAGATCCAGGCCGCCAACGACCTGTCCGACGGTGCGGTGAGCGAGGCCAAGGACGCCCTGGCCGCCGAGAGCGCGGTCGCCCAGGTGCGGCTCGACGACGCCATCGCCCGCTCGCAGCAGATCAGCCTCGTGGTCGCCGTCGTGGCGCTCGTGGTCGTGCTTGTCATCAGCCGGATGACGATGCGCTCGGTGACCCGCCCCGTGCAGGCGGTCAAGCGCTCGCTGGAGGCGCTCGCCGAGGGCGACCTCACCGTCCCGACCGGCATCACCTCGCGGGACGAGGTCGGTCAGATGGCCGCCGCGCTGGACACCGCCCAGGAGAACCTGCGCGTGGTCATGGCCGGCGTCGCCTCCTCGGCGCACGCCGTCGCGTCCTCCTCGGAGGAGCTGAGCGCCAACTCCGCGCAGATCTCGGCCTCGGCGGAGGAGACCTCGGCCCAGGGCGGCGTCGTCGCCTCGGCCGCCGAGGAGGTCTCCCGCAGCGTCGAGACCGTCGCCGCCGGCGCCGAGCAGATGGGCGCCTCCATCCGGGAGATCGCGTCGAACGCCGCCGAGGCCAGCGAGGTCGCCAGCCGGGCGGTCGCCGCGGCCGCCACCACCAAGGCCACCGTCGACAAGCTGGGCGAGTCCTCGGCCGAGATCGGCAACGTCGTCAAGGTCATCACCTCGATCGCCGAGCAGACCAACCTGCTGGCGCTGAACGCGACCATCGAGGCCGCCCGTGCCGGGGAGGCCGGCAAGGGCTTCGCGGTGGTGGCCAACGAGGTCAAGGAACTGGCGCAGGAGACGGCGAAGGCGACCGAGGACATCGCCAAGCGCGTGCTGGCGATCCAGGGCGACACGACCGCGGCCGTGGCCGCCATCGACGAGATCTCCACGATCGTCGCGCAGATCTCCGACCGGCAGACGACCATCGCCTCGGCTGTGGAGGAGCAGACGGCGACGACGAGCGAGATGTCGCGCTCGGTCCAGGAAGCCGCCAACGGGACGGGCGAGATCGCCACGAACATCGTCGGGGTCTCCTCGGCGGCGGAGGCCACCACGCAGGCACTGAGCCAGACCCGCACCGCGGTGGACGAGCTGTCCCAGATGGCCACCGACCTGCGGGTCACGATCGGGCGCTTCACCTACTGATCCGGCGAGGGGCGAACCGGCGCTGATCCGGACGACGACGAGGAGCGCGCGGCCCACGGGCCGCGCGCTCCTCCGTCGTCCTGCTCCACCGCCCGCATCGACACAAGGTCCCCGCCCCGGCCATTCGCCGGCGCCATGTCGACAATTCCGGGACGGTCGCCGGAATGGTCCAGGGGAATGTCGACTCCGTTGCCGAATCGTGTCACACGAGTCCCACGATCCTCACGTGTCACTGCCTCCTCTGCCATTCCGGGCCGCATATGTTCGCCCCCGTCACCGGCGGTCGGCGGTGACGAGCGGCCCGGAATGGACGGGTCGGCCCCCTTGAGTGCGAAATGGATGTGTGCGGTGGCGAAGAACGGTGGTGCGCGGCGGTCACTGGCGAACGTGTCGGTGTCGCGCAAGATCCTGGCGTCGGTCGCGGTGGCCGTCGTCACGGCGGTCGCGGT
>CADCWC010000399.1 GCA_902806305.1 uncultured Thermoleophilia bacterium
CGAGCACGAGGACGCCGATGACCGTCGCGGTCGCCGGCAGCAGCGAGACCATGAGCGCGTAGGTGGCGCGGGCCAGGCGCGCCAGCGCGAGCTGGTCGGCGACGTACGGGATCACCGACGAGGAGATCCCGACACCGAGGCCCGCCAGCAGCGCCACGGGATCCGTCAGGGCGGGCAGCACCTGCGCCCCCCCGAGCGGCGTCACCACGACCGCGGCGACGACCATGGCCGCCGCCAGGCCGTCGATGCCGCGCAGCGCCTGCATCCGCGCGATCCGGTGGGCGAGGACGATGTAGGCGGCGAAGAGCACCGCGTTGGCGAAGGCCAGGGCGACGCCCACGGGCTCCCCGGTGAGCCTGACGCCCGTGAGGAGGTACACCCCCGGGACCGCGAGCGCGAGCGCGGCGGCGTTGCGCGGGGTCCGGGCGCCGAGGGCGGCGAGCGCGATGACGGGCAGGAACTCGATGGCCGCCACCGTCGCGAGCGGCAGGACCTCGATGGCGAGGTAGAAGCACGCGTTCATGAGCGCCAGCACGGCGCCCCAGGCCAGCAGGAGCCGCCGGCCGTCTCGCCCCAGCGACGCGACCGCCCGCCACGGCCGGCGCCACAGGCAGAACACCGCAGCGGCGGTGGCGATCCGCAGCCACGCGACGCCGAGGGCGTCGACCCGGGCGAACAGCAGCACGGCGAACGCCGGGCCCAGGTAGTGGAAGACGGCGCTGACGACGAAGTAGAGCTGCGGCGGGGGGCTGCGCACGCCTCGAAGGCTCCCGGCCGGCCCGCGTCCTGCCCATGGGCGATCGACGGTAGATTCGCCCGCATGCCGTCGAACGGAAGGTCAGGACGTCGCGTGGCCGAAGGTCCCGCGGTGGATGCGGTGAGCCGCCGCCTGCTCACACAGCTGCAGGCCGACGGCCGGCTGTCGCTCGCCGAGCTCGGGCGCCGGGTGGGGCTGTCGTCGCCGGCGGTGGCCGAGCGCCTCGGGCGCCTGGAGGCCACCGGCGTCATCACGGGCTACCACGCCCGCGTCGACCCGAGGGCCCTCGGGTTCGCCCTGAGCGCCGTCATCCGCGTCCGCCCCGCGCCGGGCCAGCTGCAGAACGTCGCCGACCTCTCCCGCCGGACGACCGAGGTGGTGTCGTGCCGGCGCATCACCGGCGAGGACTGCTACGTCATGGACGTCGAGGTCCGCGACGTGCTGCACCTGGAGGAGGTGATCGACCGCTTCGTCGTGCTCGGCCAGACCACGAGCTCGATCGTGCAGTCCTCCCCCGTGCCCCCGCGCGGACTGGCGCTCGAGGACGACGCGTAGCGCGCCCGTCCGGCCGCCGACCACGGACGCCCGGCCGGCGTGGCAGGATCCCGGCCGATGCGGCTCGCGGGCAGGACGGTTCTCCTCACGGGCGCCACCGGCGGGATCGGCCAGGCCGTCGCGCGGCGGCTGCACGCGGCCGGCGCGCGGCTCGTGCTGACGGGGCGCCGCGTGGACGTCCTCGCGCCGCTCGCGGCCGAGCTCGGCGGTGCGCGCACCCTCGCGGCGGACCTCGGGGACCGCGCCGAGGTCGGGCGGCTGGCCGACGCGTGCGCGGACGTCGATGTCCTCATCGCCAACGCCGCCCTGCCGGGCTCCGGAGCGCTGCTGGGCTTCACGGAGGAGCAGATCGACCGCGCGCTCGAGGTCAACCTGCGGGCGCCGATGATCCTCGCCCGCCGGCTCGCCGCCCCCATGGCCTCCCGCGGCTCGGGCCACATCCTGCTCATGTCGTCGCTGGCGGGCAAGACGGCCACGCCCGGGTCGAGCGTCTACGCCGCCACGAAGTTCGGCCTGCGCGGGTTCGGCCAGGGCCTGCGCGGCGACCTGCGCGCGGCCGGCGTCGGCGTGAGCGTCGTCTTCCCCGGCTTCGTCTCCGAGGCCGGGATGCTGCACGAGTCGGGGACCGTGCTGCCGCGCGGCGTGGGGATGGTCACGCCCCTCGCCGTCGCGGACGCCGTCGTCCGCGCGATCGAGCGCAACCAGGGGGAGGTCGACGTCGCCCCCGCCTCGCTGCGCGCCGGGGCGAAGATCGCCGGCCTCGCGCCCGAGCTCTCGGCCACCGTGGCTCGCTGGCTCGGGTCGGAGGCCATCGCCGGGCAGTTCGAGCGGGGGCAGCGCGTCAAGCGCTGATCCGGGCCGCGCGCCGCGGGCCTACGGGTCCAGCGGCTTCGGCGCGGTGGTCCGCTCGCCGCCCGCGCTGCCCGTGTTGACGACGCCGGCGCGCTCCAGGAGGGCGACCGAGCACGGGCCGGGGGCGCTCGGCTGGTGCTCCACGCCCCGCGGGATCACGAGGAGCTCGCCCGGCTCGAGCCACACGTCGTCGCGATCGCGGAAGCGCATGAGCAGCCTGCCCTCCAGCACCCAGAAGAGCTCGTCGGCGTCGTCGTGGTGATGCCAGACGAAGTCGCCCTCGAGCTTGGTGAGCTTGACCTGGAAGTCGTCGACCTCGGCCGCGATGCGCGGGCTCCAGGTCTCGTCGAAGGAGGCCAGCGCGGCGGCGATGTTGACTTTGTCGGGCATGCCGGGAGCCTACGGGTGGGCCGGCGCGGGCCCATCGCCCACGGACACGGCGATGCGCTCCACCGACGTGTTCGCGTAGCCCTTGAGGTTCCAGTCGGCGGTGACGGGCTGGACGTTGCCCGCCGCGTCCGTCGCGCGCGAGCAGAGCTCGTGGCGGCCGGTGGCCGACGGCTCCCACAGGAAGCTCCAGCCCCGCCACGCCCGCGGCCCGATCGGCGGGTCGAGCTCCGCCTCGGCCCACGCGTGCCCGCCGTCCACGCTGACCTCGACGCGCACGACGGGCGCCCAGCCCGACCACGCGCGCCCTTCGAGCCGGCACGGCCCCGGCCCGACGAAGCGCTCGCGGGTCATGAAGTCCGGGATTCCCGGCGGAACCATGAGCGAGCGCGGGTCCATGCGGGTCACGGGCTCGCCCGGCGTGCCGTCCGCCGCGAAGCGGCGGTAGCCCGACGTGTGCTGGAAGCCCGCGAACGGCTCGTCCACCACGTCGATCCGGGCGAGCCACTTGACGTTCGTCATGCCGTACCAGCCGGGGACGACGAGCCGCAGCGGGAACCCGTGCTGGGGCGGCAATGGCGCGCCGTTGAGCGCGTGGGCGAGCAGGACGTCGTCGCCCATGGCCTCCGCCGGCGTCAGCGCGCGCTGGTAGTCCTGGGTCACGCCGCCCTCGACGCCGCGATCGGCGCCGGTGAACACGACGTCGGCCGCACCGTCCAGCATGCCGGCCTCCCGCAGCAGCGGCGCGAGCGGCGTTCCCGTCCACTCGCCGGTCCCGACCGCCTCGGTCAGCCATGGCTGGCTGATCCAGCGCGGCGAGAAGCGGGCGCGGCCGTTGCCGGCGCATTCCATCGTGACGGGAAGCGTCACCTGCGGGCGGGCGCGCAGGTCGTCCAGCGACAGCCTCAGCGGCCGCTCGACCCGCCCGCCGACCTCGAGGCGGAAGGAGGCCGGATCCATCGCCGGGATGTCGTAGTGGATCAGCAGGTAGTGCAGGCCGACCGGCGTGATCGGGTAGCGCAGCGCTTCGAGCGGCATCCCGTGGTTGCGGGCCGCCAGCCCGAGCTCCTCCGGCGTGATCGCCGCCGTGTCGACCAGCCCCGACGCGGGCGCGGACCCAGCGATCTCCATCGGCCGACCCTACCGGCGCCCGGCGGCACGGGTGCCGGACGTCGACCACACGGCCGCCGAGCCGGTCCTCTGCGCACGCGGCCGCCGCGTCGGCCTCGGTCGAGTGCTCCACCGCCGCCCCTCGCCCGTACGAGGGGGCATGGGAGGGCAACCGGACCAGGAGGCCACGCCGCCGCACGAGCTGCTGCGGATCGACGTCCATGCCGACCGCCCTCGGCGCGCGGTCGTGTCGCTGCGCGGCGAGCTCGACCACGTCTCCGCCCCACGCGTCCGGCGCACGGTGGAGGCGCTGGCCTCGGACGGGCGCGACGAGATCGTGCTCGACCTGAGCACGCTGTCCTTCATGGACGCCGGCGGCCTGAAGCTGCTCTACGGGCTCCGCGACCGCGCGGCGGGCGCCGCCTGCTCGATCGTGGACGGCTCCCCCGCGGCCGCCCGCCTGCTCGAGCTCATCCCGGGGCCCCGGCCGCTGCCGCGCGG
>CADCWC010000400.1 GCA_902806305.1 uncultured Thermoleophilia bacterium
GCGGGGCGGACGAGCTCGTCCTGCGCCACACGTCCCGTGACGGCACGGTCCTCTGGCTCCGGCTCGGAGGCGTCGTCCCGGCCGTCGAGGCGGGCGTGGCCGTCGAGGCGGGGGATCCGGTCGGCGCGGTGGCCGCCGGGGAAGGCCTGCTGCCGGCGCACGTCCACGTCCAACTGGCGCTCGGGCCGATGGAGACGCTGCCCGGCCTCGGACGCGCGTCCCTCCGGAGCGCCTGGCTCGCGCTCTGCCCGGACCCGTCCGCGCTGCTCGGACTCGAGGCGGCGGCGCCCGCGCACGAGCGGGCCGACGTGCTCGCGACGCGCCGCCGCCACGTGGGCCGCCCCCAGCGGCTCTACTACGACGACCCGCCCGAGATGGTGCGCGGCTGGCGTCAGCACCTCTACGACGCCGACGGCCGCGCGTACCTCGACGTCGTCAACAACGTCGCGGTGGTGGGGCACAGCCACCCGCGCATCACGGCCGCGGCGTCACGTCAGCTGCGCCTCCTCAACACGAACTCCCGCTTCCTCTACGACAGCATGGGCCGGTACGCGAGCCGCCTGGTCGAGCTCATGCCGGCACCGCTCGACACCGTGTTCCTCGTCAACTCGGGCAGCGAGGCGAACGACCTCGCGCTGCGGCTGGCCCGGACGGCCACGGAGCGGTACGACGTCGTGGCCCTCCGGGGCGCCTACCACGGCTGGACCGCGGCGACGAACGACCTCAACACGTCGCCGTTCTATCCGCACGCGGCCGCGGCGCACGTCACGGGTCGTCACCTCGTGCCCGCGCCCGACCGGTACCGCGGGCCGTACGGCGCCGACGTCCCGGACGCCGGCCGACGCTACGCCGAGTTCGTGCGACAGGCGTGCGACGCGGCGGCCGAGGGCGGCGCCGGCGTCGCGGCGTTCATCTGCGAGCCGCAGCTCGGCAACGCCGGCGGCGTGATCGCCCCGCCGGGGTACCTGCACCACGCCTACGCCCACGTCCGGGCGGCGGGCGGCCTCTGCATCGCCGACGAGGTCCAGGTCGGCTTCGGGCGCCTCGGGACGTCGTTCTGGGGCTTCGAGCAGCAGGCGGCCGTGCCGGACATCGTCACGGTCGCGAAGCCGGCCGGGAACGGCTTCCCGATCGGTGCGGTCGTCACCACCCGGGCCATCAGCGAGCGATTCGCCCGTCACACGACGCTCTTCAGCTCGGTCGGCGGGTCCCCCGTCTCCTGCGAGGTGGGCATCGCCGTGCTCGACGTCATCCGGGACGAGCGCCTGCAGCAGAACGCCGCGACCGTCGGGGAGCACCTTCGCGCGGCGCTCGGCGAGCTCGCCGGCCGGCACGAGGCGATCGGGGCGGTCCACGGCCTCGGCCTCCACCAAGGCGTCGACCTCGTCGCGGATCGTGCGACGCGGACGCCCGCCCCCGACGTCGCTGCCGCCGTCTGCGAGCGGCTCCTGGACGTCGGGATCGTCGTCCGGCCGACGGGCGACCACGACAACGTCCTCAAGGTGAAGCCGCCGCTCTGCTTCGAGGCCCGGGACGCCGACCGCCTCGTCGACAGCCTCGACCGGCTGCTCCGACGCGATCGCCGCACGTCGTCGACGCCACCGTCCTGACGCGACCGGGGACTGTCAGGCGCGCGCCGCGCCGTCCAGCGCGTCGTCGATCGCCCGGAGCACGTCGTCCGAGAGCGTCCGGCCCGAGGCCGCGGCGTTGTCCTCCACCTGCTCGGGCCGGCTCGCGCCGATGATCGCCGAGGCCACGTTCGGCTCACGGAGGATCCAGGCCAGCGCGAGCTGACTCAGCGTCAGACCCTCCCCCTCGGCGATCGGACGCAGCCGCTGCACCGCCGAGAGCGTCCGGTCGGAGAGCAGCTCGCCACGGAGGAAGCCACCCATCTCCTCGGACGAGGCCCGGGAGTCGGCGGGCGGCGCCTGGCCCGGCCGGTACTTGCCGGTCAGGACCCCCTGGGCGAGCGGCGAGAAGACGATCTGCGAGATGCCGCTCGCGGCGCAGAGCGGGATCACCTCCGCCTCCGGCTTCCGCCAGAGCAGCGAGTACTGCGGCTGGGACGAGACGAACCGCTCCACGCCGGGCAGGTCGAGGGCGGCCTGGATCTGGGCGGCCGTCCACTCGCTGAAGCCGATGTAGCGGGCCTTGCCCTGGCGGACCACGTCCGAGAGCGCGTCCATCGTCTCCTCGAGCGGCGTGTTCTCGTCGTAGCGATGGGCCTGGTAGAGGTCGACGTGGTCGACGCGGAGGCGCTCGAGCGAGGCGTCGATCTGCTTCTGGATCTGGGCGCGGGACAGCCCGCGGTCCTGGTCCGACATCGGGAAGTAGACCTTCGTGGCGAGCACGTAGGAGTCGCGCGGACGGTCGGCCAGCACCTCGCCGAGGAACGACTCCGCGGCGCCGCGGCCGTAGACGTTCGCGGTGTCGATGAAGTTGATGCCGAGCTCGAAGGCGCGACGGACGCAGGCCTCGGCGCGATCGCGCTCGACGCCCACGCCGTAGGTCAGCCACGACCCCAGGGCGATCTCGGACACGCGCAGGTCGCTCGATCCCAGCTGTCGGTACTCCATGTCGCTCCTTCGCTCCGTGCGTCGACGCGCGCGGACGTGGGTTCGGGCCTCAGGTCCCGGGCACCATGCCCGCCATGGGCGATGACGACGCACAGGTGCACCGGCGCGAGACGATCTACCACGGGTTCGTGGACCTCGTGGAGGCGGAGGTGACGTACCCGCCGCCGGACGGGGACCGCCACGAGGTCGTGTTCGTCGTCCCCCGGCCTGCGGCCGCCGTCCTGCCGCTCCGGGCCGACGGCTCGATCGTGCTGGCCCGGCAGTACCGCCCGCCGGTCGGCCGGACGGTCAGCGAGATCCCGGCGGGCGGCCTCGACGACGGAGAGGACCCCGAGGCGGCGGCGCGGCGCGAGCTGCGCGAGGAGCTCGCGCTCGAGGCCGGCCGGCTGGTCGACCTCGGCGACCTGATGCCGTCGCCCGGCACGAGCGCCGAGGTGCTGCGGCTCTTCGCGGCCCTCGACTGCCGGGAGACGGATCGACCGGACGGCGGCGAGACGATCGAGGTCCAGGTGGTCGACTCGCTGCAGGCCGCGGTCCGCCTGATCGCGGACGGCGCGTTGCCGGACGCGAAGACGCAGGTCGCCGTGCTGCGCCTCCTCGCCGACCCCGGCCGCGCCGGCCTGCCTGCGGACGTCAGCGCCGGGAGCGGCTGAGCTCGACCGTCGGCTGCCCGGCGGTCGGCCGTCCCGGCTCGTGACACGCGCGGCAGCGCGGCTCGTACCGCTCGCGGCCGCCGACGAGGACCGTCGGGGCCTCGAACGGTGCGGGCCTGCCGTCGACGATTCGCTGCGTCATCGTGGCGGGGCCGCCGCAGCGCCGACAGACCCCGTGCAGCGTGTCGACCGCGTCGGCCACCGCGAGGAGCGCGGGCAGCGGTCCGAACGGCAGGCCGCGGAAGTCTCGGTCGAGCCCGGCCAGGATCACGCGGGTCCCACCGCGGGCCAGGTCCTCCGCCACGGGCACGATCTCGGGGTCGAGGAACTGCACCTCGTCGATGCCCACCACGTCCACGCCCTCGGCGAGCGGCACGATCTCGGCCGCCGCCGTCACGGGCGCGGCCCGCAGGCGACCTCCGTCGTGGGAGACGATCTCACGGGCGGCGAAGCGGTCGTCGAGAAGCGGCTTGCAGGCCTGCACCGTCCGGCCGTCGTCCCGAGCGCGGCGGAGCCGCCGCTGCAGCTCCGCGGTCTTCCCCGAGAACATCGGACCACAGACGACCTCGATGCCCGCCACTGCTCGCCGACCGCCCATCGCCACCCAGCAGTGTAGGCACCCGCCGGGCGGGCGCGGTGGTCCGTCGGCGAGCCGCTCGGGCGAGGGGTACAGCGTTCGGGCGGAGCCGTCGATACAGCACCCGCATGCGGTCGTTCGCCACGCTCCCCGGTCTCGTCACGCTGGCCGTCGCCGCGACCGTGTCGGTGCCGGGCGGCGCGCTCGCCGACACGGCGGGGCCGCCCGCCGCCGATCGCCTGCTGGTGCGCTTCGCGGCCGACGCCGACCGCGACGAACGCGCCGCCGCGGCCGCCACGGTCGACGGACGGGTG
>CADCWC010000401.1:0-3616 GCA_902806305.1 uncultured Thermoleophilia bacterium
AAGGTCGTACTGATCACGGGCGCGAGCAGCGGCATCGGCCGCGCCACGATGGAGATCGCGGGGCGCGAGGGCGCGAAGGTCGTGGGCACCGCGCGGACGGAGTCCAAGCTGCAGGAGGGCCTCGACGCCGTCAAGGCCGCCGGCGGGGACGGCATCATCGTGCCGGCGGACCTCGAGGAGGTCACGTCCCAGGACCGCGTCGTGCAGGCCGCGCTGGACGCCTTCGGTCGCGTCGACGTGCTCATCAACAACGCCGGCGTGGGCTGGCAGTACGGGATCGACCATCCCGGCACGATGGGCGGCATCCACGAGGCATCGCTGGACAACTGGCGGGCCATCATCGGCGGCGTCGACCTCGAGGGCTACTTCCTCGCCATCCGCGCGGTCCTGCCCAAGATGATCGAGCAGAACAGCGGCTCGATCGTGAACGTGTCGAGCATGGCCGGCATCACCGGGCTCTACGACGCCCACGCCTACACCGCCGCCAAGGGCGCGATCGTGAACATGACCCGGTCGATGGCCATCACCTACGCCAAGCACGGCGTGCGCACGAACTGCGTGTGTCCCGGCTTCATCGACACGCCGATGATCGCCCCGGTCGTGGGGGCCTTCGACGACCCGGCGGTGGCGTCGGCGCTGACGCCGATGGCCCGTCCCGGCCGGCCGGAGGAGATCGCCAACGCGCTCATCTTCCTGGCGTCCGAGGAGGCGAGCTACTGCAACGGCTCGGTGCTCGTGGTCGACGGCGGCTGCACCTCCCGGTCCTTCGTGGCCTGAGTCCGTCCGGCGCCGCACGCGGCTCCGGCCCCTTCGGCCGCGGCGCGCGGCGCGGCCGGTGGCACCCGCATGCAGACCATCGCGCCGGACGACATCGTCCAGACCTTCGCGGAGGCCGGCCGCAACGGCCGGCCTCCGCTGCTGGTCCTCGCCCCCCTGGAGCGATTCCTGGACCAACGCGATCTCGGCGCGGGCCCGATCACCGCCGCGCCCGTCGGCGAGGGCCACTCGAACGTCACGTATCTCGTGTCGCGCGACGGGTGGGAGGGCATCGTCCGCAGGCCCCCGCGCCCGCCCCTGCCACCGAGCGCCCACGACGTCATCCGCGAGGCGCGCGTCCTGCGCGCCGTCGCCCGCACCGCCAGGGTCCCCGCAGTGCTGGCCGTCTGCGACGACCCCTCGGTCATCGGGGCGCCGTTCTACGTCATGGAGAGGGTCGAGGGCCACGTCGTCACGAGCGAGGTTCCCGCGGCGCTCGACGCGCGGGAGGACCGCCGGCGCATGGGCGAGGAGATCATCGACGCGCTGGTCGAGATCCACGCCGTCGACTGGGTTGCGGCCGGGCTGGAGGGCTTCGGCCGCCCCACGGGATATCTCGAGCGTCAGATCCGCCGCTTCAACGGGCTCTGGGAGCACAACCGCACGCGCGACGTCCCGGCCGTCGAGCGCGTCGCGACGTGGCTGCGCGACAACGTCCCCGCCTCCGGCCCGGCAAGCGTGGTGCATGGCGACTTCCGCCTGGGCAACGTCATGTTCGCGCCGACGGCGCCCGCACGGATCGTCGCCGTCCTCGACTGGGAGATGGCCACGATCGGCGACCCGCTCGCGGATCTCGGCTACCTCACCGCGCTGTGGGCCGGCCGCGACGATCCGTCGCTCGGGATGTACGAGCTCTCCCCCGTCACGCGTCAGGACGGCTTCGCCGGCGCCGCCGAGCTCGTCGAGCGCTACCAGGAGCGCAGCGGGCGTCGCACCAGCGACATGCGGTGGTACCGGACCCTCGCCGTGTGGAAGTCGGTGGTCTTCATGGAGGGCAACTACCGGCGCGCCGTCTCGGGCGCCACGGACGATCCGTACCTCCGCGGGTTCGGCGAGTCGGTCGTCGAGCTCGCAGAGCGCGCGGACGCTATGACACGCGGCGGTCCTGACGACGACCCGAGGGAGGCTCCGTGAGCACCACGTCCGACCTCGAGGGCCGCGTCGCGCTCGTCACGGGCGCGGCGAACAGCATCGGCGCGGCGTGCGCGCGCAAGCTCGCGACGGTCGGCGCGCGCGTCGCGGTCACCGACATCGACGCCGTGGGCGCCGAGCGCGTCGCCCGGGAGATCGTCGACGCGGGCGGTGACGCGATCGGCCTAGGGCTCGACGTGAGCGACTCGGAGGCCGTGACGGCGGCGGTCGCGACGGTCGTCGAGCGGCTCGGCCGCCTGGACGTCGGCGTCAACAACGCCGGCGTCACCAGCGAGGGCTCCCCCACCGGGGACCTCAGCGACAGCGAGTGGCGCCGGATCCTCGCGGTGAACCTCGACGGAGCGTTCTTCTGCACGCGCGCCGAGATCGCGGCGATGCGCCGCTCCGGCGGCGGGAGCATCGTCAACATGGCGTCGATCCTGGCCGCCGCGGCCTTCAAGGACCACGTGGCCTACACGGCCTCCAAGCACGCGGTGGTCGGGCTGACGCGCGGAGCGGCGGTCGACCACGCCGGTGACGGCATCCGGGTCAACGCGGTCGCCCCCGGGTTCATCCGCACCCCGCTGAACGACGTGCTGCCCCCGGAGACCATCGCCGCGGTGGAGCGCGCACACCCGCTCGGCCGCATGGGCGAGGTGGAGGAGGTCGCCGAGCTCGTCGCGTGGCTCGCCAGCGACGCCGCCTCCTTCGTCACGGCGTCGGTCTACACCGTCGACGGCGGCTACCTCGCCGTCTGAGCCCGCTGGCCGCCCGGGCGTCGGCGCGCCCCGCGAGCCGGGTCAGAAGTCAAGGTCGAGCGGCTCGATGCCCTCCGCGCGGCAGAAGTCGTGGTACATGCGCATGTGACTCAGGACGTCGTCATGGCCGACGACGTTGTCGTGCTCGTCGATGTACAGGAGCGCCCCCTCGAGGACGAAGAGCGTGACCGTCCCCTCGTCGCCGGCGATGAGGGTGTGGATGTCGCCGGGCGGCTCGCGCACGATCGTGCCCGCCCGGGCGACCCAGTCTCGCTCGGCGTAGTGCCAGCTCCCCTCGAGCACGAAGCCCGTGACGGGGCCGACGTGATAGTGCCGGTTGACCTGGCCGCCGTTGACGACCTTCGTCAGGTTGGCCCAGACGCCGCTGCGGCGGTTGAGCCGCAGGGGCTTGACGAAGACGCCTTCGGCGCCGGGGTACGGGATCCACGGCATCTCGTCGCTGTGGACGACATGCTCCTCGCGCGTGAGATCCACGAGGGATCGGAGGGCGAGGGTGTCCTCGGGAGGTGCTGCCATCGTGCGCTCCAGTCGATCGGTCCTCGAACCCGGTGGCGCGATGGTATGGCCGGTGCGGGCGTCCCTCGAGGACCCGGTGCCTCGACGCTGTCCGTTCCACAGGAGGTGCTGCGCCGCGGCGTGTCCGGCGTGGGCCGGGGCCTGGCGTGACGTCGCCGTAACCTTGGACGTCAGGTGCGCGTCCCCGCGGGCGACTGTCGCGCGGCAGGCCTCGAGCCCGCCGATGCCGGGCGGTCGGGCAGGCGGCAACCGGGCCCCGAGCCCCGTGGGAAGCTCCCGGACATGAGCGACGCAGTCCGCCCATGGCACCTCGCGGTTCCGCAGGTCGAGCTCGACGACCTGCGCGATCGTCTTGCCCGGACGCGGTGGCCGGA
>CADCWC010000401.1:3626-4117 GCA_902806305.1 uncultured Thermoleophilia bacterium
AGTTCCGTGCCGACATCGACGGGCTCGGCGTGCACCTGCTGCACTCGCGATCAGCACATCCCGGGGCGCTGCCCCTGCTGATCACCCACGGGTGGCCCGGCTCGGTCGTGGAGTTCCTCAAGGTCATCGGTCCGCTCGTCGACCCGCCGGCCCACGGCGGCGATGCGGCCGACGCCTTCCACGTCGTCTGCCCGTCCCTGCCGGGGTACGGCTTCAGCGACAAGCCGGCGGCGGCCGGCTGGGGGGTGCGGCGGATCGCCGAGGCCTGGGCGAGGCTGATGGCCGGGCTGGGGTACGAGCGCTACGGCGCGCAGGGCGGCGACTGGGGCGCGATCGTGACGATGCGGCTCGCCGGCGTCGATCCCGAGCACCTCGCCGGCATCCACCTCAACATGCCGCTCGTCGGCCGCGAGGCCATCGCCGCGGCCGGCGAGCCGACCCCGGCCGAGCGGGCGGCGCTCGCGGCGTACGCCGAGCACCGCGCGTGGGGA
>CADCWC010000402.1 GCA_902806305.1 uncultured Thermoleophilia bacterium
CCCCCACCCGGGCGGTGCGCTCCGCGCTGCCGCGCTTGAACAGGCTTCCAGCCTGCCCCACGACCGAAGGTCGGGGGTGGCGTAGCGGGCGTGACCGCAGCAGCACGTCCGAGACGTCCGAGAACGCACCGTGGCGCTACGCGAAGCGGAGGTGATCGAGACGGTGGATCGAGACTGAGCGAGCGGCTCAGCGCGGCGGCGCGAGACCGAGGAACTCCCTCGCCGCGTCGACCGCCGGATCCGTCAGGGTCAGCGGCTGCAGATCGACGACCCGGAGGCGGCCGACGGCGCGGTCGAAGAGCGTGACGTTGGTCCAGAGCGCCTCGAACGTCGACCACCACGCGAGGCCGGGTGCGTCCGGTCGGCGCGTCCACAGCTCGAGCGACCAGCGCTGGGTGACCGCGCGGGTCCGCGTCGCCACGACGGACGGACGGAGCCGCTCCCGTCCGAGGGTCGACGGATCGTCGAGGTCGACGAGCGGGCCTGCGGCGTCGTCGAACTCCAGGGTCGCGAGCGCGAGCGGCAGCCTCCGACGCACGAGCATGGACGCGCGGAGCGGCCGACCCCTGAAGCGAGCCAGCTGCTCCACGACCGCGCTGACCGGCCGGTCCGAGAGATAGAGGCAGCCGTAGTGCTCGGGCGCGTCATGCCGCCCCTCGCCCTGGTGGGCGCGAGCGATCCACAACGCGCCGCCCTCGTGATCCTCGACGGCCGCTGCGTCCCACGGGAAGCAGCGGTGCAGCATCACGCGTACGAGCCCGCCCGCTCCTGTCTGATGGCCGCCATCAGCTCCTCGATGCGGCCGGCGCGGATCACGTCGATCGGCCGCCGGTCGCCGAGCAGCGGGTTGAGGCCGGTCAGCCACTCTTTCGCGGCGTCCGGCTCGTAGAGTCGCCCGAGGGCTGCCCAGACCAGCTCGAGCAGGTCGACCTTGTCGGCGTTCAGGTCGTCGATGCCGCCGCCCTGCAGCCAGCGCGTGACCTGCGACCTGCTGACACCGAGCAGGTCGGCGACTTCGGCACCCGATCCGAGGTCGTCGCGCAGCGAGCGCACCTTCGTCTCGATCGCGATGGCCATACCCGAACTGTACCGCCGGTCCGGCGCTCGTGCAACAGATCACGTTGCGCGGGGCGGGTACGGTCCGCGGCCGTCCCGACCCCGCCACCAGTCGAGCACGCCGCGCAGCTGTGCCACCGTGACCGCCGACGGGCCGCCCTCGCGCCGCAGCCGGGCGACGTCGCGCAGCGTCCGGACCGCCTCGCGCCGAGCCGCGACGCGGCCGCGTCGTGCCTCCAGGAAGCGCAGGTGGTTGCGGGTGTCGTAGTAGCCCCAGGTCGGGCCGGCCGCCCCGCCGGTGGAGCTCCCCGCGGCGTGGTGGGCGTGGGCCTCCGCGAGCCGCAGCGGGACGCCGCGATCGCGCGCCCGTACGCACCAGTCGACGTCCTCGTAGTAGAGGAAGCAGCCCTCGTCGAAGCGCCCGACGCGACTCCAGGCCGATCGGGAGATGCAGAGCGCCGCGCCGGTGAGGTAGTCGAGCGCGCCCGCGTGGTGGCCCGCGAGCCCGCGCGTCCAGTCGATCCGCCCGCCCGCGAACGCCTCCCCGCCCGGGGCGTCGATCAGGGGCGCCGCGGCGCCGTCGTCCCCCGCCGCGGCGACCAGGGCCTCGACGCAGCCCGGCTCCGGCCGCACGTCGTCGTTCAGCAGCAGGACGTGCGTGGCTCCCGCGCCGAACGCGTGCTCGAGACCCGCGTTCGCCCCGCCCGCGAAGCCGCGGTTCTCGCCCTGCGGCAACGCCGTGACCGTCGCGCGCCCGGCGAGCGCGGCCGCGAGGCCGGCCGGGCGACTCTCGTTGTCGACGAGCGCCACGGCGACGCCGGGCGCGACTCCCAGGAGGTGGTCGAGCGAGGAGCCGGTGGACGCGTCGGCGCGCCACGCCACCACGACGGCCCAGGGACGGACCTCTGGAGGCGGGCCGGTCACCGGCGCGACCATACCGGCTCGGAGGAGGCCCCCTCTATCCTGACCTCGTGACCGCCGACGTCCGTGAGCTGGTGCTGCACCGCGAGCTGCTGCGGAACTTCGTGGTCCGCGACCTCCGTGGCCGCTACAAGGGCTCCGCGCTCGGGATCCTCTGGTCGCTGGCCAGCCCGGTGCTGATGCTGGTCGTCTACTCGGTCGCCTTCTCCGTGATCCTGCGCGTCGGCGCGACGGACGGCGACTACGCGATCTCGCTGATGGCCGCCTTCCTGCCCTGGACGTTCCTCGCCACGTCGGTCCAGTTCGGGGCCACCGCGCTGCTCGCGAACGCGGCGCTCATCTCGAAGGTCTACTTCCCGCGCGAGGTGCTGCCGCTCTCGCTGACGACCGCGAACCTCGTGAACATGGGGCTCGCGCTGCTCTTCTTCGTCCCGTTCGCGCTCGTCACGCGGGGCGCCGACCCCTGGGCGCTGCTCGCCGCCGTGCCCGTCACCGCGGCCTTCTTCCTGTTCGTCGTCGGACTCGTCCTCCTGGCCTCCGTGCTGACCGTCTACTTCCGGGATCTCGAGTTCCTGCTCTCGATCGGGCTGACGGCGTGGTTCTTCCTCACGCCGGTCGTCTACAGCGAGGAGTTCTACGCGGAGGACGCGGTCCCCGACCTGGCCGGACAGATCCTCCGCTTCAACCCGGCGCTGCCCTTCATCGAGGCCTTCCGTGACGTGTTCTACCGGGTGCAGGTGCCGTCGGCGCCCCGCATGGCGGCCTGCGTGGCGATCGGTACGGTGACCTTCGTGGCGAGCTACGCGCTCTTCAACCGCCTGAAGCGCAACATCGCGGAGGAGCTGTGAGCGTCGACGAGCGGCCCGCGGTCGTCCGCGTCCGCGACGTGTCGAAGGACTTCAAGCTCTACCACCGCCGGGAGACGACGCTCAAGGACGTCGTGGTCCGGCGACGCCGGGGCGTCTACGAGCGCTTCCCGGCGCTCGACGGCGTGTCGTTCGACATCCGGCAGGGCGAGGTCGTCGGCATCCTGGGGCGGAACGGCTCGGGCAAGTCGACGCTGCTGAAGCTGCTGGCCCGGATCCTCGTGCCGAACGGCGGCACCATCGAGACGGAGGGGCGGATCGCGGCGCTGCTCGAGCTCGGCGCAGGGTTCCACCCCGAGTACAGCGCCGTCGAGAACATCTTCCTCAGCGGCGCGATCTACGGCCTGCGGCGCGAGGACCTCGAGCCGCGCGTGGACCGGATCATCCGCTTCGCCGAGCTGGAGCAGTTCGCCGACAACCCGGTCAAGACGTACTCGAGCGGCATGTACGCCCGGCTCGGGTTCTCGATCGCCGTGAACGTCGAGCCCGACATCCTGCTCGTCGACGAGGTGCTCGCGGTGGGCGACCAGAGCTTCCAGGCCCGCTGCATGGACCGCATGCTCGAGTTCCGCGACGCCGGGCGGACGATCGTGCTCGTCACGCACGACCTCGGCGCCATCGAGGCGGTCTGCGACCGCGCGCTCTGGCTCGACCGTGGACGGATCGTGGCCGACGACACCCCCGCCGTGGTCGGACGCCGGTACACCGCCGCGGTCAACGCCAGCGACGAGGCCTGGGCGGCGCGGCAACTGGACGACGGGCCGCCCGACGAGGCGCACCGACCGCTCAACCCCTCGGTGCCGATCGTCCTCGAGGGCCTGTCGTTCCACGGCGCCGACGGAGCCGAGCGCACACTGTTCCACAACGGCGAGTCGCTCGGCGTGCGAGTCCACTACACGGCCAACGACAGCGTCCGCGGACCGATCTGCGAGATCCAGGTCGAGCGCCACGACGGCACGCACGTGACCACCGCGTCGAATCGCACGGCGGGCCAGAGCTTCGGCGAGATCTGGAAGGGCACGGGCTACTTCGAGTGGCGGATCGAGGACCTCCGGCTCACGCCCGGCTCCTACAGCTTCACGCCGCGGCTCTACGACGAGACCGGCCTGCACCTCCTGGACGAGCACGTCCGCTGGGCGACCGTGCGTGTCCACGAGGGCGCGTACGCCGAGCGCGGCGGCACGGTGGTGCTGCCGGCCGCGTGGCGGCGGGAGGAGGTGTCGACCGCGGTGCCGACGGAGCCC
>CADCWC010000403.1 GCA_902806305.1 uncultured Thermoleophilia bacterium
ACAACGGCTCGACCGACGGCACGGGCGCTCTGGCCGCGGCGGCGGGCGCCCGGGTGGTGCGCGAGTCGCAGCGCGGCTTCGGCGCGGCCTGCTGGGCCGGGGCGGTGGCCGCGCGGGGGCAGATCGTGTGCTTCCTCGACGCCGACGGCACGTTCGCGCCGGCGGACGTCGGCCGCGTCATCGCCGAGGTCGAGGCCGGTCGGCTCGACCTCTGCCTCGGGTCCCGCACGCTGCAACACCAGGCCGCGATGCGACTCGACCACCGGCTCGTCAACCAGGCCCTCGGCGCCGCCGTCCAGCTGACCGGGGGGCCGCGCCTGTCCGACATCGGCCCGCTCCGCGCCATCCGCCGCGACACCCTGCTCGACCTCGGCGTCACGGACCGGGCCTTCGCCTGGCCGCTCGAGATGGTGGTGCGCGCCGCGGCGGCCGGGCTCCGGATCGGCGAGCTGCCGGTCACGTACCTGCCGCGTCTCGGTGGCCGGTCGAAGGTCTCCGGGTCGCTGCGCGGCTCGCTGCGAGCGGCGCGGCAGATGAGCCGGCTGTTGCTCGCGGAGGCGCGGCGGTGACCTCGACGTTCGCGCTGATCGCCAAGGAGCCCGCGTCGGGGCGCGCCAAGACGCGCCTGGCCCGGGTGCTCGGACCGGCTCGGGCGGTCGAGCTCGCCGAGGCGATGCTGCTCGACGCGGCGGCCGGCCTGGCCGCCGCGGCGCCGGTCGACGCGCGCCTCGTCCTGTACCACGACCCGCCGGACGCTGCCGAGCGCCTTCGCGGCCTCGGGCTGCCGGCGCGGTACAGGCTCGTGGGCCAACCGCCCGGCTCCCTCGGCACCCGTCTGGCGGCGCTGGCGGCGGCCGAGCTGGCGCGCGGTGCGACAGCCTGCGTGATCGCGGCCACGGATTCGCCGTTCGCCCTCCGCGACGTGCAGGACTGCGTTCCCACGAGCCGCGACGAGGTCGTGCTGGCGCCCTGTGCCGACGGCGGGTACTGGGCGATCGGGCTCGCGAGACCCTCCCGCCTGACGGACGTGCCGATGCCGGCGCCCGACGTCCTCGGTGCGACGATGGCGCGCGCTCGGGACGACGGCTTCCGGGTCCGCCTGCTGCCGGCGACGCTCGACCTCGACGAGGTGGCGGACCTCGAGCGGGCCGACGCCGACGGGCTGCTCGCGCGCGCACCGCGAACCGCGGCCGCGTGGGCCGCCGCCGCCGCCACCGCTCCATGACGTCGGTGGTGGCCCGGGTGGCCACCCGACCGTGGCGCGCGCCGGTCGCGCGGGTCACGGGGCTCGCCCTGGTGCTCCTGGCGGTCGGCGTCGGCTGGGCGGCCCGCGCCACCGGGCGCTCGCTCGGCACCGATACCGAGCCGTTCTTCCTGACCCAGTTCCCGACGGTGCCCGAACGCTGGTGGTGGCCGCTTGCGCCGCTCGCGGTCTCGGTGCTCGGCGCCGCCGTGCTGCTCCGCCGAGGACGGCAGCTCGGGACCGGATGGTTCCTCGCGGCCGCGTTCGGCCTGGCGCTGCTCGCGCGCGCCGGATCGGCCACGGCCCAGCGGGGCGTGGCCGAGTGGTGGTGGCCGTTCACGCGGCCCACCGGCCGCCGGAACGAGTACGCCGCCGCCTTCGACGTCGTGGACGGCGATCCGCTGGGCTTCGTCGACCGCTTCGCCGAGCTGGTCCCGACCCTGCCCGTCCACCCGTCCGGCCACCCGCCGGGCGCGACGCTGCTGGCCTGGGCCCTGGACGGCCTGGCGGGCGGCGTCGAGGGATACGCCGTGACGCTGATGGTCCTCGGCGCCGCGGCGGTCTGGCCGGTGCACGTCATCGGCCGCCGCCTGGCCGGCGAGGCGGCGGCCCGGCGCGCCGTGCTGCTGTGGGCGTTCGCACCGTCGACGCTGCTCTACGGCGCCGTCTCCTTCGACGGGATGCTCGTGCTCGTCTCGTCGCTCGCCGTGGCGGCGCTGCTGACCGGACGGATCGCGCTCGGCGCTGTCGGCGCCGCAGCGGCGTTCCTCCTGTCCTACGCGCTCGCCCTCGCGCCGCTCTGGGCCGTGCTGACGCTCGGCCGCGCGCGCGGGCTGCGCGTGGCGGCCGTGTGCGCGGCCGTCGGCCTCGTGGCGCTCCTCGGCTTGGTCGTGCTGGCCGACTACGACCCGCTCGGGGCGGTGCGGGCCACCCATGCCGCGTACCAGCGGGGCATCGGCGGGCAGGGCAGGCCGTGGCTCTACTGGGTGGTCGCGGGACCTGCCGTCTTCCTCGTGTTCCTCGGGCCCGTGCTGGCCGAGCGGGTGTTGCGCGGCGTCGAGCGCGGCACCGCAGGCGCCCGCGCGCTCGTGGCCTGCGTCGTGCTGGCCGCGCTGTCGGGCGTGATGGAGGCCGAGGTGGAGCGCATCTGGCAGTTCGCCGTGCCCTTCGCCGCCGTCGCCGCGGCGCCGCTCATGTCACGCCGACTCGTCGAGGTCGCGCTCGTGACGGCCGCGCTCCAGGCGTACGTCGTCGAGCTGCGCTGGGACACCAGCTTCTGAGGCGGTCGCGGCGGGCTCCCTCGATGCTGCCGCCCGTCGGTCGGCGCCCGGCGGGCTCATACTTCGGCCGTGGAGAGCCCATCGTCTCCGGCGGTCGGGGCGCCCGGCACGGCGCGCGGGCGGCGGACCAAGGAACGGATCGTCGCCGCGGCGGCGGATCTCATGCACCGCCGTGGCGTCGCGGCCACGGCCGTGGACGACGTGCTCGGGGCGGCCGGCGCGGGCAAGAGCCAGTTCTACCACTACTTCGCAACCAAGGCGGATCTCGTGGAGGCGGTCCTCTGGCACCAACTCGACGCCGTGCTCGACCACCAGCGCGCCTTCGACATCGGCAGCTGGGAGGGCATCCGTGGCTGGTTCGACGGCATGCTGGCGGGCCACGAGCAGCGCGGATTCCGGGGTGGCTGCCCGCTCGGGGCGATCGTGGCCGAGGTGACCGACCAGGACGAGCACCTGCGCCAGGTCGCGGCGGTCGCGTTCGCCCGCTGGCAGCGCGAGTTCGCGCAGGGTCTGGAAGCGCTCCAGCGCCGCGGCGACCTACGGGCCGACGCCCACGCCGACGCCTTGGCGCAGGAGACGATCGCGGCGATCCAGGGCGGCTACCTGCTGTCGAGCGCGCGGCGTGAGGCAGCGCCGATGCGCCACGCGCTCGACGCCGCGTCGGCCAGGCTGCAGTCCTTCGCGACCTGACCACGCACGGCGACCGGTGGATTCGCGACGACGGCGCCGTCCGGCCGCCAGGGGCAACGTGCGGCGTGCGATCCGGGCCACCCGTCTGTCATAGTGTACTGAACGGTACAGAGGAGGGCTCGTGGACGGACGCGACGTGGCGGTGGCCCTGGGGCGCGGCGCGCTCGCCGGAGCGGTCGGGACGGCGGCGATGACGGTCTCCGAGCGCCTGGAGATGCGGCTCACGGGACGGGAGGCGAGCAACGTGCCGGCCGAGGTCGCCGAGCGGCTGACGGGGTTCGAGCCCGCCGGCGCGCAGGCGGAGGCCCGTCTCTCCCGGGGCGTGCACTGGGGGCACGGCATCCTGATGGGCGCCCTGCGCGGTGGGGTCGCGCTGACGGGTGCCCGCGGCGTGTCGGCCACGGCGCTGCACTACGGGCTGATGTGGGGTGGCGACGCGGCGCTCTACGACGCGCTCGGGATCGCGCCGCCGCCGTGGGCCTGGGAACGGTCGGAACTTGCGACCGACCTCCTGCACAAGGGCGTCCACGCCGCCGTGACGGGTGCCGTGTACGAGCGGTTGGCGTCGTGAGGGCGACGATCCTGAACTGCACCCTGAAGCCGTCCCCGGCGGTCTCGAACACGGAGGCGCTGGCCCGCGTGGTGGCGGGCGGCCTCGAGGCGGAGGGCGTCGCGACCGAGATGATCCGCGTCGTCGACCACGACGTGCGCTTCGGCGTCTCCTCCGACGAGGGCGACGGGGACGGGTGGCCCGCGATCCGGGCCAGGATCCTCGCCTCGGAGATCCTCGTCCTGGCCTGTCCGACGTGGCTCGGCCAGCCGTCGAGCGTGGCGAAGGTCGTCCTGGAGCGGATGGACGCGATGCTCTCGGAGACCGATGAGGACGGGCGGCCCGTGGCCTACAACCGCGTGGCGGGCTTCGTCGTCACGGGGAACGAGGACGGCGCCCACCACGTGATCGCCGAGCTCGCCCAGGCGGTCGTCGACATCGGCTTCACCGTGCCGGGACAGGCCTGGACGTACTGGAACATGGGTCCGGGCCCGGGCCCGACGTACCTCGAGTCGGACCATCGGAAGGAGTGGTCCCACACGACCGGCCTGGCCGCGGCCCGGAACCTGGTCGCCGTCGCACGCGCCCTGGAGGCCACGCCGATGGGCGCGCCGCCCTCGACCTGACGGCACACCGGCGACGGGGGCTCCGGCGCGCGCCCACCTCGCAGGCGGGCAGAATCCGCGACGGCATCGGCGTGACGCCGGACCGATACGGCGTCCGCGTCGAGGACGCCGCCGGCGTCGGGCCGCAGCGCCATCGACGAGGAGGAGCGCGGAGATGGGCGAGTTGGACGGCCGGGTCGCGATCGTGACCGGCGCGGGGCAAGGGCTCGGCCAGGCGATCGCCGACCGGCTCGCCGCCGCGGGCGCGCACGTGGCCGTCTTCGAGGTCGACACGGCCGCCGGCGAGGCGGGCGCAGCCGCGCTCGCGCAGCGCCACGGGGTCCCGACGTCGGTGCACCACGTCGACGTCTCGTCGTCCGAGCAGGTCGACGCGGGCGTGGCCGCGGTCCTCGAGCGGCACGGGACGATCGACATCCTGGTCAACAACGCGGGCGTCTCCCACGTCGGGCCGCACACGCAGGACGTCACCGACGAGGAGTGGCAGCACTCGATCGGCGTGATGCAGTCGGGCGTCTTCTTCTGCATGCGGGCTGTGGCCCCGACGCTGCTCGCGAAGCGCAGCGGCTCGGTCGTCAACGTGTCGTCGATCCGCGGCTTCTCGCCGAACCCCGGGCGCATGAGCTACTGCGCGCCGAAGGCGGCGGTCCTGATGATGACCCAGGTCGCCGCGGGCGAGTGGGCCGAGTCGGGCGTCCGGGTGAACGCCGTCTCGCCGGGCTTCCAGCGAACGCCGATGTGGGAGCGAGACGTGGCCCGCGGCGCGATCGACAACGACTTCTACGAGAACCTCGTGCCGATGAAGCGACTCGGTCGCCCGGAGGAGGTCGGCGACCTCGTCGTGTTCCTCGTCTCGGACCGCGCGTCCTACATCACCGGTGCGAACGTCGTGATCGACGGGGCCGCGACCTCGGTCCCGGCGGGCTGAGCCGCCCGGCGTGGCGACGGACGGGCGCCGCGTCGACGGACGGCCGCGGCCGTCGGCCGTGCCATCGTACGCCGGTGACGGGCACCTTCGTCAACGTCGGCGCCATCCTGCTAGGCACGCTCGTCGGGACCCTGATCGGCCATCGCCTGCCGAGCGGGCTGCAGGAGCGGGTGATGGCGGGGCTCGGCCTCGTCACGACCGTGCTCGGCGTGGACCTGGCGCTCAGCTGGCGTGACACGAACGCCCTCTACGTGATGGGCGGCCTCCTGCTCGGTGCCGTGGCGGGCGAGCTGCTCCAGATCGAGCGGCGCCTCGACGACCTCGGCGACCGGCTGCAGCGTCGCTTCGCGAGCGGCGACGGGTCGACGATCTCGGAGGCCTTCGTGACGTCGTCGCTGCTCTACTGCATCGGCCCGCTCGCCGTCGTCGGCGCGATCCAGGACGGCCTCACGGGGGACTGGAGCGCGCTGGCCACCAAGTCGCTGCTCGACGGCTTCGCGTCCGTGGCGTTCGCCGCCGCTCTCGGCTGGGGGGTCGCGCTGTCGGCCGTGGCGGTCCTCGTCGTCCAGGGGACGTTCTCGCTCGGGGCGGGCGTGTTCGACGACCTCCTGCAGGGAGAGGTGCTCGCGGCGCTGATCTCGACCGGCGGCGTCCTCCTGATCGGCATCGGCCTGAAGCTGCTCGCCATCCGCGACCTCAAGGTCGGCAACTTCCTCCCGGCGCTGGTCTTCGCGCCGCTGATCGCGGGCGTCGTCGAGTCGATCGGCTGACGCGGTCAGCGCTCGAGCTCGGCGTCGAGGGCCGAGAGCTCGCGTTCGAACCCCTGCCGCAGGCCGCGCTTCTCGTCGTCGGAGGCCCAGGAGCCGTCGATCCCGTTCATGACGAACGTCCGCACGCGGTCCGGGCCCCATTCCGCGGCGTTCACCATGCCGACGTACTCCGTCCCGATGTCCGTGTGGAACATCGGCGGGTCGTCCGAGTTGAGCATGATCTTGAGGCCCTCGTCCGCCATCTGACGGATCGGATGCTTCGTGAGGTCGTCGGCGTCGAAGTAGCAGACGGCGGTCGCCGTCGGGCAGACCGTGTAGGTGATGCCCTCGTCCCGTGTGCGCTTCACGAGCTCGGGGTCGCCCAGGACGTGGTAACCGTGGTCGATCCGCTCCACGCCGAGGACGTCCAGGCACGTCGCGATGTTCTGCGCCGGGGCGTCCTCGCACGCGTGGGCGGTGAGGCGCAGCCCGCCCTGCTTCGCCAGGCGGTAGGCGTCGACGAACTTCTCCGGCGGGTCGGGCGCCTCGGCGCCGTCCATCCCGAGCCCGATCACCTCGTCGGGCCGGTGCTCGAGCACCTGCTCGACCATCTCCCGCGCCATCTCGGGCGGGTCCTGGCGGTAGACGTCGGCGATCAGGCGACAGGTGACGCCCAGCTCACGCTCGGCCTGTCGGACACCGTCGACGAGCCCGTCGACCACCGTCCGGTACGGGATCCCCCTTCGGGTGTGCAGCGTGGGGTTGAAGAACATCTCTCGGTACTTCAGGTTGCCGAGCGAGACGCCGTCCTGGATCGACTCGAAGGCGGCGCGGGCGAAGTCCTCCTGGTCGCGGAGCGTCGAGGAGACCATCGCGAAGATCTTCAGGAACTCGTAGATCGAGTCGTAGTCGTAGAGCTTGTCGGCGTCCTGCGTCGGCAGCTCCACGCCGTGCTTCCGGGCCAGATCGGCGAACGTCTGCGGTCGTACGGTTCCCTCGAAGTGGCAGTGCAGCTCGACCTTCGGGACCCGCCGCAGATACTCGTCGTAGTTCACGTCCGTCTCCTTAGCTCGGCAGCTGTCCTTCGATCCCCTCGACGAACCAGTTCCAGGCCACCCACTCCTCGAACGTCACCTCGTGGCCCTCCTCGAAGCGGACCTTGCCGGTCTGGTCCTTGATCGGTCCGACGAACGGCTTGAACGTGCCGTCCTTGAAACCGGCGAGCTTCTCGTCGACCTCGGTGCGCACCTCCTCGGGAACCGACTCGCCGTAGGGCGCGAGCTCGACCGTGCCCTCCTCGAGGGTTCCCCAGTAGTCCTCCGACTTCCACGAGCCGTCCATCACCGCCTTCACGCGCTCGACGTAGCGGTCGCCCCAGTTCAGGACGACGGCGGACAGGAAGGCCTTCGGACCGAAGCGCGTCATGTCGGAGTTCCAGGTTGCGGCGAAGACGCCGTTCGCCTCCGCCTCCTGGAGGACGGACGGGCTGTCCTCGATGCCGAACAGCACGTCCGCGCCGGCGTCGATCAACGACTTCGCGGCCTGCTTCTCCTTCGGCGGGTCGAACCAGGTGTTGATGAAGACCATCTGCACCTTCACGTCGGGCTTCACGCTCTGGGCGCCGAGCGTGAAGGCGTTGACGTCCCGGATGACCTCGGGGATCGGGAACGAGCCGACGTAGCCGAGCCGGTTCGACTTCGTCATGCGGCCGGCGATGATGCCGAGCAGGTACGACGGCTCCCAGTGCTGGACGAAGTAGTTCGAGACGTTCTCGGACCGCTGGAAGCCGGTCGCGTGCTCGAACAGCACGTCGGGGTACTGCTGCGCCTTCTGCATGACCGTGTCGCCGTAGCCGAAGCTGGTCGCGAAGATGAGCTTGTTCCCCTTGGCCACGAGCTGGTCGATGGCCGGACCGGAGTTGGCCTCCGGGACGCTGTCGAGGAACGTCGTCTCGACGTTCGGCAGCTGCTGCTCCAGGTACTTCCGCGCCTCGTCGTGCTCGAACGTCCAGCCCGAGTCACCCGGCGGGCCGATGTACATGAAGCCGACCTTGATCGGCTCGCCCTCCGCCGCCGCGGCCGTCGTCGCCGCGCCGGTCTCCGCCGTCGTCCCGGCCGTCGTCGCCTCGCCCTCGGCGCCCGCGGCCGTCTGCGTCCCCGCGTCGGCGCCGCCCGTCCCGTCGGTGGTGTCCTCCTCGCCGCAGCCGCCCGCCGCCAGGGCGAGCAGGAGCGTGGTGCAGGCGACGGCGATCGTACGGCGCATGGGGCCTCCTCGGGCGGGCTCAGGCCGCCGAGTCTATACACCGGTGCGGCGGCGCGCCCGTCGCGGGTCGTCGACCTTCCGCCCTCGCGTGCGGCGGCGTCCGGCTCGTGGTCGACCCGTCGTCACGACCCCGCCGGTCGCACGCCGGACCCTCAGGCGCGATGCCAGCCGGGCGGCGGCGCGGCGATCGGCCCGACCCGCTCGCGCCACGGCGTCCCCAGCCTGCGGGCGGTCGCGGCGAGACGCTCGAGCAGCGGCACGGACGTCTCGACGAGCGAGCGGTCGGCGGCCGCCCGGTCGGCCACGAGCGCGCCGTCGAAGAGGGTGCGCCCGACGATGAAGCCGCTCGCCCCGGCCGCGCAGGCCTCCTCCACCTGGCGCTCCAACGTGTCCGCGTCGGCCCCGCCACCGAGGAGCACCCACGGCACGTCCGGACCGCACGCGCGATCGAGCTCGTCGCAGGCGTGGGCCGAGCCGGGATGCTGGAGCTTGAGGACGTCCGGTCCGAGGGCCGCCAGGCGGCGCGCGCCCGCCACGATCAGGCTCGCCCGCACCTCCGGGTCGTCGGGGCGGTCGGGGCGCGGGTAGACCACCGGCTCGAGCACGAGCGCCACGCCGGCCGCCCGACACGCCGCGACGGCCCGCCGGACGACGGCGTCCTGGCGACCGGCCTGCGCCTCGTCGTCGACGCGGTAGGGGAGGAGCAGCTTGCAGGCGGCGGCGCCGAGGGCGCGGGCCTTCGCGGGCGACCAGTCCTCCATGAACGTCGTCTCGCCGACGAGGTGCAGGCTGCCGTAGCCCTGGGCCTCGAGCGGCACGGCGAGGGCGGTCGAGCCCGGCAGCGCGCCGGTCGCGAGCGCGGGCCCCGCCCCCAGCTCGACGTCGATCAGGACGACGCTCGCGAGCGGCGCGAGCGTCTCCACGATCCGGACCTTGAAGGCCGCCACCGTGGCGTCGTCGCCCGCCAGCCCGCGTCGTTCGAGCAGCGCGCGGAGGGCGTCGCGGTGGTCGACGGCCACACCCACCACGATCCCGTCGCGACCGGAGATCGCGTCGAGGGCCCGGACGCGCGCGAGCGGCACCGGCCGACCGACGGCGGGGTCGGCGACCTCCATCTCAGTCACCGGTCGGCGCCGGCTCGGGACGCGGCAGCCGCGGCGGGTCGAGATGCGGGCGGATCCGGGTCACCGCGTCACTGTAGGCCGCGCGCGCCGCCTGGACCTCCGGCATCGAGGACACCTCGGCGATGGGCACGTCCCACCATGCGTGGCTCGGCACCCCGATGCTCGGGTCGGTCTCGACCGTGATGACGGTGGCCCGATCGGCGGAGCGCGCCTCCCCGAGGGCGGTGCGCAGGTCGTCGACCGTGCGGGCGGGGATGACGTGCGCTCCGAGGCTCGCCGCGTTCGCCGCCAGGTCGACCGTGACGGTCGCCTGCGTGCCGAAGCCGCCCGAGCCGAGCGAGCGCGAGAGGCTGCCGATGGAGGCGTAGCCGCGGTTGTCGACCAGCACCACGATCAGCTTCACGCCCTCCTGGAGCGCCGTCACGAGCTCGGAGGGCATCATCAGCCACGAACCGTCGCCGACCATCACCACGACCTCGCGGCTCGGGTCGGCGAGCTTCACGCCGATGCCCGCGGGCACCTCGTACCCCATGCACGAGTAGCCGTACTCGAGGTGGTAGCCGCCCGGCTCGCGGGTGCGCCAGAGCTTGTGCAGGTCGCCCGGCAGGCTGCCCGCCGCGTTGACGACCACGCTGTGCGTCCCGACGCCCGCGTTGACGACCCCGATGACCTCCGCCTGGCTCGGGAGCGGGCCGTGCCCGGCCGTGACGAGCCGCTCGACCTCGAGGTCCCAGGCCTCGTTGTGGGCCGCGGCCCGGGCGGTCCACGACGCGACGGCGGCGTGCCCGGCGAGCGCCTCGGTCAGAGCCTCGAGCGTGGCCCGCGCATCGCCGACGAGCGGCAGCCCGGCCAGCTTGTGGCCGTCGGAGGCCGCCACGTTGACGTTGACGAAGCGGACGCCGGGGTGGGCGAACAGCGTCCGCGAGGCAGTGGCGAAGTCGCCCCAGCGCGTCCCGATCCCGAGCACCAGGTCGGCCTCGGCGGCGAGCTCGTTCGCGCCCGGCGTGCCGGTCGCGCCGACGGCCCCGAGCGCGCGCGGATGGTCGAACGGCAGGGCGCCCTTGCCGGCCTGCGTCTCGGCGACGGGGATGCCGGTCGCCTCGGCGAAGGCGCGCAGCGCCTCGGTGGCGTCGCTGTAGAGCACCCCGCCGCCCGCCACGGCGAGCGGTCGACGAGCGGCGCGGAGCAGCGTCGCCGCCTCGCCGAGACTCTCCTCGTCGGGCCGCGGCCGCCGGACGCGCCAGACCCGCTCGGCGAGGAACTCGGCCGGCCAGGTCCACGCCTCGGCCTGCACGTCCTGCGGCAGGGCGAGCGTGACGGTGCCGGTCTCCGCCGGGTCGGTGAGGACCCGGAGCGCCTGCAACGCCGAGGGCACGAGCTGCTCGGGCCGGACGATCCGGTCGAACCAACGCGAGACCGGGCGGAACGCGTCGTTGACCGAGACGTCGCCCGCCGACGGGTGCTCGAGCTGCTGGAGCACCGGATCGACGCGCCGGGTGGCGAACACGTCGCCCGGCAGGAGCAGCACGGGGATCCGGTTGATCGTCGCGGCGGCCGCGGCCGTCAGCATGTTGGTCGACCCGGGGCCGACGGAGGCCGTGCAGGCCCAGGTCGAGAGGCGCAGCGACGCCTTCGCGTAGCCCGCGGCCAGGTGGACCATCGCCTGCTCGTTGCGGGCCGGGACGAAGCGGAAGTCGGGGTGCTCCTGCAGCGCCTGGCCGACGCCCGCCAGGTTGCCGTGGCCGAAGATGCCCAGGCAGCCCGCGAAGAACGGCCGCTCGACGCCGTCGCGCTCGACCCGCTGCGCGGCCAGGAAGCGGATCAGGGCCTGGCCGACCGTCAGCCGCTCGGAGCCGCTCATCGCCGTCGGCCCGCCGCGCTCGTCATCGGGACCCGCGGGTCGGTCGGCACGCCCGTCCACGAGTCGCGGATCCAGTGGTGCGCCGGGTCGTCGCAGAAGGCCATCGAGCGCTCCTCGCCCGGTCCGGCCAGCACGTTCAGGTACCAGAGGTCGTAGCCGGGGGCGGCCATCGACGGGCCGTGGTACCCGCGCGGGACGAGGAACACGTCATCGCTGCGAACCGTCACGGTCACGTCCCAGCCCTGCTCGAGGTCGTAGGTGCGATGGGCGCCGAAGCCGTGCTCGCCCTCGACCCGGAACAGGTAGATCTCCTCCAGGATCGCCTCGCACTCGGAGTCCTCGTCGTGCTTGTGCGGCGGGTAGGACGACCAGTTGCCGGACGGCGTCAGGACCTCGACGGCGCAGAGCCGATCGGCCGGGAAGCTCTCGGGCGACAGGAAGTTCGTGATCTGGCGCGTGCAGTTCCCCGCTCCCCGGATCTCCACCGGCACGTCCCCTGCCGCGCCGTAGGCGACGTCGAGCCGGCGGCGCGCCCGGGCCGACGGCAGGGCGACGTCGCCGCCGCCGCGGGAGGAGATGCGCAGCTCGGCGTCCATCGGGACGTAGGCGAAGTCGGTCACCCGGTGAAAGACCGACGACCGGCCCTCGAGCTCGAGCACGCGGCCGTCGCACTCGACGGTGCAGCGGCCCGCGAGCGGCAGCACCGCGAGCTCGTCCGGTCCCGTGGTCAGCGTGCGCGACTCGCCCGCGGCGAGGCGCAGGAGGCGCACGCCCGCGTGGTCCCAGCCCGCCCGCTCCGGCGTGACGACGATCGGGTCGCCGTCCTGCGCCGCCGTGCCCGCGGGCAGGTGCAGCTCCCGCGTCGGGCGACCACGGCCGGCGGGCGGCGCCACGGGCGCCTCAGGCCGCATCGGCCGTCCGGAGCAGCGCCTCGACCTCGCCGAGGTCGGGCATGGCGTCGGCGCAGGCCAGGCGCGAGGCGACGATCGCCCCGGCGGCGTTCGCGTGGCGGACGGCCTCCTCCGGGGGCCACCCGGCGAGCAGTCCGTGGACGAGCGCGCCGCCGAACGCGTCGCCCGCCCCGAGGCCGCAGACCACGTCGACCGGGATCGGCGGCACCGTCACCGTGCGGTCCCTGGTGGCGACGAGGACGCCCTCACCGCCCATCTTGACCACCGCGAGCTCGACGCCGTGGTCGAGGAGCCGGCGGGCCGCCTCGGCCGGATCGTCCGTGCCGACGGCCACCGCGGCCTCGGTGCGGTTGCCGACCGCCACGCTCACGAGCGGCAGCGCGGCGCGGAGCTCGCCGCCCGCCCGGTGCGGGTCGGACCAGAACATCGGCCGGTAGTCGAGGTCGAGGATCGTCGTCGACCCGGGTCGGCGCAGGTCGAGCGCGGCGCGGGTCGCGCTCCGGCTCGGCTCGTCGGAGAGCCCCGTGCCGGTGACCCAGAGCACCGGCACGGCGGCGAGCGCCTCGCGGTCGAGCTCGTCGGGCCGGAGCGTCATGTCGGGCGCCTTCGGCTCGCGGTAGAACAGGAGGCCCGGATCCTCGGGCGGGTCGAGCTCGGCGAAGACGACGGGCGTGCGCAGCGTCGGGTCGGTGCCCACGAAGCGCGCGTCGACGCCGAAGCCGGTCAGCGCCTGGCGCACGTAGGCGCCGAACGGGTCGGCCCCGACCTTCGTCACCACGGCGGCCCGGCGGCCGAGCCGCGCCGCGGCCACGGCCACGTTGGTCGCCGTGCCGCCGAGCGACTTGGCGAAGGAGCGGACGTCCGCGAGCGGACCGGACTGCTCGGGATAGAGGTCGACGCCGACGCGCCCCATCGTGATCAGCTCGAGCGGCGGCACGTCAGGAGCGCGAGCCGTCCGCGTCGACGCCCCGCAGCTCGTGCTCGAGCTGGGCGAGCTCCGTCCCGCCCGACATGCGCTGCACGAGCTCCTCGCGGGAGATGTCGGCCTTGTCCCAGGTGCCCTCGCTGCGCCCCTGGTTCAGGATCGTGAAGCGGTCGCCGACCGGGTAGGCGTGGTGCGGGTTGTGGGTGATGAAGATCACGCCGCAGCCGCGCTCGCGGGCCTGGACGATGTAGCGCAGCACCACGCCCGCCTGGCGGACGCCGAGCGCCGAGGTCGGCTCGTCCAGGATCAGCACGCGGGCGCCGAAGTACACGGCCCGCGCGATCGCCACCGACTGGCGCTCACCGCCGGACAGCGTCCCGACCGGCTGGGACGTGTCGCGGATCGTGATCCCCATCTTGGCCAGCTCCTCGCGGGCCACGCGGTCGGCCTTGCGGACGTCGTAGCGCCGGAACGGCCCGACGCCCGTCGTGGGCTCCGAGCCGAGGAAGAAGTTCCGCGAGATCGAGAGCAGCGGGATCATCGCCAGGTCCTGGTAGACCGTGGCGATGCCGTGCGAGAGGGCGTCGCGGGGCGAGGCGAGCTGCACCTCCTGCCCGCGGACGAGGTAGCGGCCGGTCGTCGGCTGGTGGACGCCCGCGAGCGTCTTGATCAGCGTCGACTTGCCCGCGCCGTTGTCGCCCAGCACGCACACGACCTCGCCGGCCCGCACGCGCATGGACACGTCGCGGATGGCGGTGACGTTGCCGAACGTCTTCGAGATCGACTCGACCTCGAGCAGCGGGACGTCGTCGACCTGCGGCCGCGGGACGTCGTCGCTCGCGGGCAGCGGGGCGGCGGCGCTCATCGCCGCGACTCCGCGGCCTTGCGGCGGATGTACGCGTTCACGAGCACCGCCAGGATCAGCATCGTGCCGAGGAAGACCTGGTACCAGTCCGCGTCGACGCCGGTGAAGATGATGCCCTGGCGGACCATGCCGAAGATCAGCGCGCCGAAGACGGCGCCGATCGCCGACCCGAAGCCGCCGGTCAGCAGCGTCCCGCCGATGACGGCCGCGATGATGACCTCGAACTCGCGCCCGCGGCCGCGCAGCACGTCCGTGCCGCCGAACTTGACGGCCTGGATGACGGCCACCAGGCACGCCGCGAGGGCGGTGGCCATGAACAGCATGATCTTGACCCGGTCGACCGGCACGCCGAGGTTCCGGGCCGCCGCGTTCGAGCCGCCGACGCCGAAGATCCAGTTGCCGAAGCGCGTCCGCAGGAGCACCCAGGTCGCGAACGCCGCCACGCCGAGCCACCACGCGATCGAGACCGAGAAGCCGCCGATGCTGCTCGCGAAGAGCTTGTGCACGACGTCGTAGCCGCCCGCCTCGGCCAGCCCGCCGACCTGGGTGCGGCCGGTCACGGCCCGGGTGATGCCGATGGTCGCGCCGGCCAGGATGAACAGCGTGGCCAGCGTGACGATGAAGGACGGCAGGCCCGTCCGGACGACGAGCAGCCCGTTCAGGAAGCCGATCAGCAGCGAGAGCGCGACGGCGAGCGCGATGCCCGCGGGCAGCGGCCAGCCCCACTGGTCGTAGGTCAGGGCGATCGTCATGCCGCTCGCGGCGATGATCGACCCGATCGAGAGGTCGAACTCGCCCGCGATCATCAGGAGCGACACGGCCACGGCCAGGATGCCGAGCTCGGCGGCGACCTCCAGGTAGGACGCGGTCCCGCTCTTCGACAGGAAGCCGCTGTCGCCCGCTCGGATCGCGAAGTACAGCCAGACCGCGATCGCACCCGCCGCGGCGCCGAGCTCCGGACGGTTCAGCAGCCGGCGGACGAGGCCGCTCGTCTGCAGACGATCGTCCCGCTGCGCGGGCGCTGTCTCGGTCGCTGCCACCTGCCCTCTCCTCTCCTCGACGATGCCGGGGGCGACCGCTGCGCGGCCGCGGGTGTCGCCCCCGGGCGACACCCGCGCGCCGAGCCTCAGCGGATGCCCTGCTTGGAGAGCTCGATCACCTGCTCCGCCGTGTCCTTGGTCACGAAGCCGGGGCCTGTCGGGATCACGCCGCCGCCGCCCGGCAT
>CADCWC010000404.1 GCA_902806305.1 uncultured Thermoleophilia bacterium
GGTCGACGGCCAGGCGGCGTGCCTCGTCCCCGTCCGCCGGTGGCGGGATCTGCCGGCCGTCCGTCCCGGCCGCAGCGTACGAGAGCACCGCCGCGCGGGACCGCGCCCCGCGGCGACCGCTACGGCCCGGAGGTGATCGGCTCGACGCGCTCGGCCATCGTCCGGCGCAGGGCCTCCGCCACCTCCTCGTGCTCCTCGAGCAGCTCCACGAACGACGCGCGCGGCAGCACCATCAGCATGGAGTCCTCCGCCGCGACGGCCGCCCGGCGATGGCTGCGTCGCTCGAGCAGCGACAGCTCGCCGAAGAACGCGCCCGCCTCGAGGCGCGCGATCTCCACACGCGCGCCGTCGCGCTCCTGCTCGATCGTCACCGCCCCGGTCAGGACCACGTACAGGCCCTCGGCCTCGGACCCCTGCTCGAAGATCGTCGTCCCGGCGGCCCAGCACAGGTTCACGGAGACGCCGACGAGCTGGAGCAGGGCGCGATCGTCGAAGGACCGGAACAGCGACACCTCGCCGAGGCTCCGGACCAGTGCGTGTGCGACGGTGTCCCCCATGGCCTCCCGCCGGCTATCGTAGGCGCCCGAGCTCCCCCGAGGAAGGCCCGTCGTGTCGGTCGCCACCACCCCGTTGCGCATCGCCCAGATCAGCGACGTCCACTGCGGCGAGTCGAGCTTCAGCCCCGAGGCGATGGGCTCGGTCGTGGAGCGCATCAACGCGATGGCGCCGGACGTCGTGGCCTTCGTCGGCGACCTGACCGGCACGGGCTACCGCTGGGAGTACGAGGAGGCCGCCGCCTGGATCGCGCAGCTCCAGCCGCCGGTGCTCGTGATCCCCGGCAACCACGACTACCGGAACGTCGGCTACATCCACTTCCGGGAGCTGATCGGCGAGCCGTCCCTGCGCCATCGCATCGCCTTCGACGACGAGCGGGCCGCCCGGCTCGGCGCGCCCGGCGTGACGTTCGTCGGCGTCGACTCCGCCGAGCCGGACGTCAACGAGGGGAACGTCGGCATGGAGCACTACCCGTGGATCCGGCAGGCCTACGACGAGCCCGACGACGTCAAGGTGTTCCTGATCCACCACCATCTGGTGTCGATCCCGGGCACGGGCCGCGAGCGCAACATCATCACCGACGCCGGCGACGTGCTGGCCGAGCTGCGCCGCCTCGACGTCGACCTGGTGCTCGCGGGCCACAAGCACGTGCCGTTCTTCTGGGGCGTGAACGGCATGCTCCTCTGCTACTCCGGCACGGCCACGACGCGGCGCGTGCGCGGTCTGACCCCGCCGTCGTTCAACGAGCTGGTGATCGACGCGTCCACCGTGAAGGTCTTCCTCCACTACGCCGACGGCCGGCGCGAGCTCGCGGTGATCTTCAGCCGCCGGACGCGGGCGCTGACGCGTGAGGCGTTCTACCTGACCGACGACTTCCTGTCCTCGAACCGGATGCTGGCCGTCTGAGCCCCGCGCTGCGCCGGGCCCCGCGTCGGCTCGGTCGCGGCGCGTCACCGGTGCGCCCCGACCCCGCGTCGGGCCGAGGGACAGGGTCGCTACCCTCCGGCGGTGCCCGCGACCGCCTTCCCGATCGGCCTGCTGGGCTACGGCACGGTCGGCTCGTCCGTCGACCGCCTGCTCGCGGCGCGGGCCGAGGACATCGCGCGCGTGGCGGGCGGCCCGGTCGAGGTCCGGCGGGCGCTGGTCCGGGACCCGGATCGCACCCGGCCCGTGCGCGCCCGGGCCGGCCTGCTGACGCGCTCCTTCGAGGAGATCCGCGACGACCCGGAGATCGGCGTGGTCGCCGAGGTCATGGGCGGCCTCGACCCGACGCGGCGCTACCTGCTGGAGCTGTTCGCCGCGGGCAAGTCGGTCGTGTCGGCGAACAAGCAGCTCCTGGCCCGTCACGGCGAGGAGCTCTTCAGCGCCGCCGAGGCCCACGGCGTCGGCCTGCGCTTCGAGGCCTCGGTCTGCGCCGCCATCCCGGTCGTCAAGGTGCTCCGCGAGTCGATGATCGCGAACGACGTGTCCGCCGTGGTCGGGATCGTCAACGGGACGACGAACTTCATCCTCAGCGCGATGGGTCGGGGCGAGGGGTACGACGAGGCGCTCCGCCGCGCGCAGGCGCTCGGCTACGCGGAGGCCGACCCCACGGAGGACGTCGGGGGCGCCGACGCGGCGGCCAAGATGGCCATCCTGGCCTCGATCGCCTTCCACACCCGCGTCTCGCTCGACGACGTGCCGTTCGAGGGCATCGACCGGCTCGAGCTGGCCGACGTGATCTACGCGGGCGAGCTCGGGTACCGGATCAAGCTGCTCGGCAGCGCGCACCGCTCCGACGGCGGCATCGTGGTCCGCGTCCAGCCCACCCTCGTGCCGCACGGGCACGCCCTGGCCGCGGTCGAGGGATCGTTCAACGCCGTCATGCTCCGCGGCGACGCGATCCGCGAGATCACCCTCGTCGGCCCGGGGGCGGGCGGCGACGAGACGGCGACGGCGGTGATCGGCGACGTGATGGGACTGCTCGGCACCTCGGGGACGGGCTTCTTCCAGCACGACGGCTACTTCCGGCACCTGCCGGTGCTCGATCCGGCGGAGGCCGTCACGGCGCTCTACCTGCGCTTCGACGTCGTCGACCAGCCGGGTGTGCTGGCGGGCGTCTCGGGCGTGCTCGCCGAGCACGGCGTGTCGATCGAGTCGGTGGTGCAACGCGCCGAGGGCGGTCGGGCGCGCCTCATCATCCTCACGCACCCGGCGCCCGAGGGGCGCTCGCTGGCCGCGGTCGACCGGATCGCGGCGCTCGACGCCTGCGGATCGACCCCGCGGGTCCTGCGCATCGTCCCGCGCTGAGCGTCGACCCCGGGGTGGTGCGGCCACCCGCACCCCGGTCGAGCGGATCGCCGCCGGGGAGACGCCGGCCGCCCACCGTGCCGCCGACTCGCGGCGCCGCCATGCTGGCCGGAACCGATCGACCGAACCCCGGTCGACGCCACGGACAGGAGTCGCCATGAACTCGCACAGCACGCTCGTCATCGCCCGTGAGCGCCAGCGTGATCTGACGCGGGCCGCCGCCGCCGCCCAGGTCGCCCGCGACCTCCGCCGCGAACGGCAGCCCGTACGTGAGCGCCTGGCACGGGTCGCCGGCTCTCGTCGGGGCTCCCCCGGCATCGCGCGGCGTCCGGAACGCTAGACCGCCGGCCTCAAGCCCGTCCGGCAGCACCGCCCGCGCCCGTCCCGTCGCCCCTTCCGGGCCGCGGGGCGGGCGTACCCGTCCCGTCGCCCTGTCGAGAGGAGCGCGTCTTGGATCCCGTCCCCACCGTCCACGAGCTGCGGCTCGTCGTCACGGCCGAGGACTACGAGGAGGCGCTGCACTTCTACCGGGACGTCCTCGGCCTCCCGGAGCGGCCGGCCGTCGCCGGACCCGGCGGACGGCTGGCGATCCTCGAGGCCGGCCGGGCCACGCTCGAGCTCGCCGACCCGGTCCAGGCCGCGTTCATCGACGAGGTCGAGGTCGGCCGCCGCGTGGCCGGCCACGTGCGCGTGGCGTTCCGCGTCGACGACTCGCGGACGGCCACGGCCGAGCTGGCGGCGGCGGGCGCGACCGTCGTGGCCGAGCCGACCGGGACCCCCTGGGGTTCGCTGAACGCGCGGCTCGAGGGTCCGGCGGGCCTCCAGCTCACGCTGTTCTCCTCCCCTCCGAGCTGATCCCGCCCGGAGCCGCCGCGCACGTCGCTTCCGGGCGCGCGTCGTGCCCGGGAAGGGGCGACGCCTCCGCTACTGCAGGTTGACGAGCAGCGGGATGACCAGGATGGCCACGATGTTGGCGATCTTGATCATCGGGTTGATGGCCGGCCCGGCGGTGTCCTTGTAGGGGTCGCCGACCGTGTCGCCCGTGACGGCGGCCTGGTGGGCCGGCGAGCCCTTCCCGCCGTGCAGGCCGTCCTCGATCAGCTTCTTGGCGTTGTCCCAGGCACCGCCGCCCGAGGTCATCGAGATGGCCAGGAACAGACCCGTCACGATGGTGCCGACGAGCAGGCCGCCGAGCGCCTCGATCGAGATCAGGCCGAC
>CADCWC010000405.1 GCA_902806305.1 uncultured Thermoleophilia bacterium
CCCGCGACGGCCGGTCCCCCGCCCCGGGCGTACGGGCGCGTCCGTTCGTGTCCCGCTCGACCGGCTCGGCGTCCTCCGGAGCCAGATCGAAGCACGGCGCGGTGACGAACGCGGCCAGGCCCGCGGGCGCCGGCGCGGTCCTCCGTCGACGGGCGCGCGGCGCCACGAGGACGAGCACGCCGCCGAGGACGCCACCCGCGAGGAACGAGCCGAACGGACGGCGGGGTCGGCGCGGGGGCACGGCTACGATCCTAGCGTGACGCGCCATCCCGCCCCGTTCGTGGACATGACCCGCGAGGTCGAGGAGTCCCTCGTCAAGGGCGGTCCGGTGGTCGCGCTCGAGACGACGCTCGTGGCCCACGGCTTCCCGCACCCGGTCGGGCTCGAGACGGCGCTCGCCGCCGAACAGGCGGTGCGCGACGCGGGAGCCGTCCCGGCCACGATCGGCCTCGTGGACGGTGCCGTGCGCGTCGGTCTGACCCGCGCCGAGCTCGAGCGGATGGCCCTAGAGGGGGCCCACAAGGTGGGCCCGCGCGACCTCGCCCCGGTCCTCGCGGACTGGTCCCTCGGAGCGACGACCGTCGCCGGGACGCTCGCCGTGGCCACGCTCTGCGGCATCCGACACTTCGCGACCGGCGGGATCGGTGGCGTCCACCGCGGCGCCGAGCTCGGCTTCGACGTCTCCGCCGACCTCGTGGAGCTCGGCCGCTCGCAGGTCTGCGTCGTCTCCTCCGGGATCAAGTCGCTTCTCGACGTGGGGCGGACGCTCGAGCTGCTCGAGACCCTGTGCGTGCCCGTGGTCGGGTTCGGGACGCCGGTCCTGCCGCTCTTCTACACGGGCGAGTCGGACTACGAGATCTCGGCGCGCGTCGACACCGCGGCGCAGGCTGCCGCGCTCTGCCGGATCCACTGGGAGCTCGACCGACGGAGCGCCGTCCTGATCGCCAACCCGCCGCCGGCCGATCTCGCGCTGGCACCGGAGGAGGCCGAGCGGTTGATCGAGGGCGCGCTCGCCGAGGCGCGCGAGGCGGGCATCCGGGGTCAGCGGGTGACGCCGTTCGTGCTCGGTCGCATCCATGCCGCCTCGGGCGGTCGCAGCGAGGCGGTCAACCGCGCGCTGATCGTCGGGAACGCCGGCGTGGCGGGCGCGATCGCCGCCGCCTCGCCCGACGGCTGACGGAGCGAGCATGATGAGGGGGTGACGAGCACCGAGGGCCACGCGCGCCACGACCCGGCCCGCACGGGCGCCGGGCGGGTCGGCGGTGACCTGACGCGGCTGATCCTGGACGCCGCCCACGACGCGTTCGTCGGGATGGACGCGCTCGGGCGCATCGTGGCCTGGAACGCGGCCGCGGAGCAGATGTTCGGCCGGGCGGCGGCGGACGTGGACGGCGCGGACCTCGCGGAGACGATCATCCCGGCGCGGTTCCACGCCGCCCACCGCCATGGGCTCGAACGGTTCCTGGCCACGGGCGAGGGCCCGGTGATCGGGCGCCGCGTCGAGCTCGTCGGTCTGCGGGCCGACGCGTGCGAGTTCCCCGTCGAGCTCACGATCACCTACGTCGCAGCGGGCGAGGAGGCGATGTTCTGCGCGTTCGTGCGCGACATGACGGCGGCGCACCGCGAGGCGGCGGAACGTCGGCGGACGGAGGCCGCCCTGGCCGCGCAGTACGAGGTGGCGCGCGTGCTGGCCGAGGCTCCGGATCGCGACCGCGCGGTCCCGCGCATCCTCGAGGCCGTGGCCGTCCCCCTCGGCTGGGCCGTGGGCGAGTTCTGGCTCGTGGACGAGGCCGACGACGTGCTCCGCTGCGTGGGCACCTGGCAGACGCCGGAGCTCGACCTGACCGGCTTCGCGCCCGGACCGGATCTGACGCTCGCGCGCGGGATCGGGCTGCCCGGCCGGGTCTGGCTCGAGGACGGACCGGTCTGGGTCGACTCGGTCGACCTGCTCGCCACGGACGAGCGCCGTCGCGCAGCCGCCCGCGCCGGGCTGACCCACGCCGTCGGCCTGCCGATCCGGAGCGGCGAGCGCGTCGTGGGGATCCTCGACTTCCTGAGCGCCGGCCCGACGCAGACGCCGGCGGACGTCGGGGGCTTCCTGACCTTCGTGTCGGAGCAGGTCGGGCAGTTCATGGCCCGTGAGGCCGCGCTGGCGGCCCAGGCCCAGGGTGAGATGCGCTTTCGCTTCCTCGCCGAGCACGGCAGCGACATGATCTCCCGGCACGCGCTCGACGGGACGTACCTGTACGCGTCTCCGGCCTCGGTTCGGCTCTACGGCTACACGCCGGAGGAGCTCGTCGGCACGTCGCCGTTCGACAGCTACCACCCGGACGACGTCGAGACGATTCGTGAGGGCTACGCACGGGCGCTCGACCAGCCGGAGGTCACGCCGGTGCAGTACCGGCGCCGCCGGAAGGACGGGACCTACGTATGGGTGGAGGCGATGACCCGCCGGATCGCGAACGCCGAGACGGGCACCATCGAGATCATGGCCTCGACGCGCGACGTCACCGCGCGCGTGCACGCCGAGCAGGAGCTCCGCCGCAGCCAGGAGCTGCTGCAGGGAATCCTCGACAACACGCCGGCGGTCGTGTTCAGCAAGGATCCGGCCGGCCGGTACCTCTTCGTCAACCAGCGCTTCGAGGAGCTGTTCGACGTCACGAGCGCCGAGGTCGTCGGCCGCACGGACGAGGAGGTCTGGGGCGGCTCGGGCATGGATCTCGAGACCGTCCGGCGTAACGACCGGCACGTGCTCGCGACCGGGGCGCCGTACACGGCCGAGGAGGTCGTCCCGGGCGCCGACGGGACACGCCGGACCTACCTGTCGACCAAGTTCCCGCTCCAGGGCGGCGACGGGCGGCCGTACGCGACGTGCGGCATCGCCGTCGACATCACCGAGCGGAAGACGGGGGAGGAGGCGCTGCGCGTCGCGCTCGCCGAGCTCGAGCAGCGGGCGGCGGATCTCGAGCGCTCGAACGACGAGCTGGACCGCTTCGCCCACGTCGCGTCGCACGACCTGTCGGCGCCCCTCCGCATCGTCGTCGGCTACCTGCAGCTCCTGCGCAAGCTCTACGGCGAGCGGCTCGGGGAGGACGCCGACGAGCTGATCGACGGCGCCGTGGCGGGCGCGCGGCGGATGCGGCTCCTGATCGACGACCTGCTGGCGTACGCCGCCGTCGGAGCCTCCCCGCGCCCGTTCGCGCCGGTCGACCTGGCCGCCGTCGTGCGCGACGTCCGGCGCGTGCTCGAACCGGCGGTGGTGCAGGCGGGCGCCGTCGTCGACGTCGGGCCGTTGCCGGTGGTCCAGGGCGACGAGAGCGAGCTCAGCCGCCTCTTCCAGAACCTGCTCGACAACGCGCTCAAGTTCCGCGGCCTCGCGGCGCCGCGCATCCGGGTCGAGGCCGAACGCCGCCCGGGGCGCTGGGAGGTCCGCGTGTGCGACAACGGCATCGGCGTCGATCCCGCCCACGCCGATCGGATCTTCGCGATGTTCGGACGGCTGCACTCGTCGGAGGAGTTCTCCGGGACCGGCGCCGGCCTCGCGATCTGCAAGAAGATCGTCGACCGCCACGGCGGCACGATCCAGGTCCGGCACGCCCGGGACGGCGGCAGCACCTTCGTCGTCACCCTGCGCGCGGCGTAGGAGCCCTCGGGCGGCGCACCGCGGGCTGCCACACGTTCCGGCGGTATTGCCGAGCACGCGGCTACGAGGCTCGACCGGGGAGCGGCAGCCGTGACGTCGGGGACGCCCGCAGATCCGCCCGCGGCCGTTCCGCGCGGGATTCGGCTCAAGCACAAGGCCTGAGCGGCGTTCGCGGGCAGATCGACCGGCCGCCACGGCGCCGCAGCCGCCCGTCGCACGCCGGCGCCTCCATCCCCCGTACGCGGTAACTCGACCACGGTCACGACGGTGTCACACCGAATCTCCGACGCCCCGGACGCCGCTCAAGAGCGCCGGCGTCCGTGACTCCGGTCGAAGGACGTGTCGGTGGTGGCCGTGCCGCGGCTGCGGACGGCCCTGCGCAATGGGCTGCGCGTACGCCTGAGCGGCATGCGCGCGG
>CADCWC010000406.1 GCA_902806305.1 uncultured Thermoleophilia bacterium
GCCAGCCCGAAGCGCAGCCCGGCCCCGAGCAGCGGCGGGACGGTCTCGACCATGATCCGGATGGCCAGGTAGGTCGAGCCCCAGACGACGTAGACGATGCCGAGCGCCGACCACACCTGCCATGCGGCAGGTGCGGCCGGCGTCGGCCCGGGTCCTGCTCCGGTGCTCACGTGACGGAGAGCCTCCGTCGGGGACGCCGGGAGAGGAGGGCGCGCAGACCCCGGCGAGGTGCTGCAGGGCGATGCGCCAGCCGGGCGGCCCGCAGGCGCAGGAGCTCGGCGAGGTCCGCGGTCGAGCGGAACGGGTCGGCGACAACGCGGCCCGTGGCGACCTCGACGGCGGCCTGCGCCTCGCCGTCCACGACGGCGAGCAGGACCCGGCCGGCCGGCACGGGGGCGGTGTCGAGCGCGGAGAGGCGGGCCAGCTCGTCCTCGTCGTGGGCGGTGGCGGAGCGGATGGCGATGGTGGGGGAGCTCATGGACCACATGCTCCCGTCGCCGACCCATCACGTCCAATGACAAAGCGCAGTACGAGATATAAGATCCGCTCATGCTCGACGTCCGCCGCATGCGCGTGCTCCGCGAGGTGGCCGCCCGCGGGTCCTTCTCCGCCGCCGCCGAGGCGCTGACCTACACGCAGTCCGCGGTCTCCCAGCAGGTCGCCGCGCTCGAGCGCGAGGCCGGCACCGTCCTGGTGGAGCGGATGCCGCGCGGCGTCAAGCTCACGGACGCCGGCCGCGCCCTCGTCGCCCACGCCGACGCCATCCTGGCCCGCCTCGCCGACGCGGAAGCCGAGCTCGACGCGATCGCCGGCCTGCGAGGCGGCCGCCTGCGGCTCACCACGTTCGCCACGGCGGGCGCCACCGTGGTGCCCAGGGCGATCGCCGAGTTCCGCCGCCGCCACCCGGGGGTGGAGCTCTCGCTCGAGCCCGAGGAGCCCCAGCACGGGCTCGTGCGGCTGCGGTCGGGGGAGGCGGACATCGCGCTGACGATCACCGCGGCCGCCGGGGAGGGCCCGGGCGAGGACGTGGACCTCCATCACCTGCTCGACGATCCGATGTACCTGCTGCTCCCCGCCCACCACCGGCTGGCGACCTGCGCCAAGCCCCGGCTCGCCGACCTCGCCGACGAGGAGTGGATGATCGGCGCCACGGGCCGCTGCCCGGACACCGCGATCCTGCTGCGCGCCTGCCAGGCCGCGGGCTTCGAGCCGCGGATCGCGTTCCACTCGGACGACTACCTGGCGATCCAGGGCTTCGTGGCGGCGGGCTTCGGCGTGTCGATGATCCCCGACCTCGCGCTCGTCGCAGTCCGCGACGACGTGGTCGTCCGGTCGCTCGGGGCGCGTCCGCCCGTGCGCATCATCAGCGCCGCCACGCTGGCGGGCTCGTGGTCGTCGCCCGCCAAGGCGGCCATGCTCGACGTGCTTCGCGAGGTCTCGTCGGGCTTTTCGGCCGATCGCCGGGAGCTCGCGCTCGCCTCCTGACGGCGGCTACATCCGGTCTGCGGGATCCATCTGCGGGTTGTAGGACGCCTCGCGGGTCGACGGGACGCCCGCGGGCTCCTCGGCGCCGAGCTTGAGGTCGCGGCCGGCCTTGAGCAGGGGCCAGGCGAAGAGCGGGGCGAGGGCCACGAGGGCGAGCGGGAGCACCCACAGCGCCAGCCCGCCCGTGACGATGAGCGCGACGACGCCGATGATCACGACCATGGCGGCGGAGAAGACGTGTCCGGACATGCCTGCAGGGCTACCCACGCCCGCGCGCGTCATGCGGGCCGGAGGTCGGCGCGCGCGCCCGGAGTGGGCGGGGACCCTGGAGAGCTAGACCGTCGCGTCGGCCGTGAGCGCGGGCACCGCGGCGGCCGGGCTGCCGCTCACCGCGCACAGCTCGTCGAGCGCGGTCTGCGCCGCGGCCGTGAGGACCCACCGCCCGCGACCCGGGCGAAGCAGGATCCCCTGCTCGGCGAGCTCCCCGAGCGCGGTGGTGACCGACGGGCGCCGCGCGCTCACGAGCTCGGCGACGGCGGCGTGGGTCAGGTCGAGCGGCACGAGCACGCCGTCCCGCGTGACCCGGCCCCACCGCTCGGCCAGGTGCCAGAACAGCACGAGCAGCCGCTGGTCGACGCGAGGCATGCCGCCGATGAGGCGGCCCACGCCCTGCCAGCGGGCCCGCCGCAGGCTGCGGCCCAGGAGCGCCGTCATGATCGCCGGCCACGGCGTGATCGCGTGCGCGAAGCGGGCGTCGAGGATCGCGATCCGCGCCGGCTCCAGCACCTCCCACGTCACCGAGCACGGCAGCATCCCGTCCTCGCCGTCGTGCTGCCAGGGGCGCAGGACGTCGCCCTGGCCGAGCAGCTCGGGGGCGGTCCGCCCCGCCAGCCACGAGCGCCTGACGACGACCCCGCCGAGGATGAGGAGGCCGGGCGCCCCGCGGCCCTCGACCTTCTCCGGAGGCTGCCACGGCCCGCGCGGCACCTCGGCGACCAGCGCGGTGGCCGTGGCCGCCGCGGTACGGGCGCCGTGGGGGTCGAGCTCCTCGAGGAGATCCGGGTCCTCGCGCAGCACCGGCTCCCTGCCGCTCGTGCGCTTGGCGTGGCGGACGGAATCGGGTGCGTGCATCACCCCACGAACGCGTTCGGCGTCCGCAATGGAGCGGATGCTTGTCAGTCCACGGACATTCCGGGCGCGCGCCGTCGAGGCGCGCCCGGGCGCTACTCGGGCATGCCGCCGTCCATCCAGCGCTTGAAGAGCTGGACCTGCTCGTCGGGCCACGAGCCGTAGCACGGCATCCGCCCCGACTCCAGCGTGGCGAGGATCTCCGGGGCGAAGTCCCGGACGTCCTCGACGTTCCACAGGTCGAACTGGATGAGCATCGCCTCCTGGTCGCGCTGGTTGAACAGCGGCTGGATGTCCAGCTCGAAGCTCGGGGCCTCCGGCGTCGCCATGTGCACCTCCACGGTCGGGGGACGCGAGCTTGCCGCGCGGGCCGGCCCCGAGGCAAGAACCGGCGTTCTCGGTGTGCGCGGGCTACGTCGCCCGCGAGGCGTCGCCGAAGCGCGGCGCGCGCTTGTCCAGGAACGCCGCGACGCCCTCGTGGAACTCCGGGTCGTCGCCCCGGGCGCCCTGCAGCTCGGCCTCGAGCGCCAGCGCGGCGTCCAGCCCGGCGAGCGGCCCCGCGTTGACCATGCGCTTGATCGCCGCCTGCGCCCCCGTCGCCCCGGCCGCCAGGCGGCCCGCGAGCGCGGCCGCCTCGGACAGCAGCTCGCCGTCCTCGCACATGCGGTCCACCAGGCCCCAGGCCAGCGCGCGCTCGGCCGGCAGCCGCTCGCCGAGCAGGGCGAGCTCCGCGAACCGCCCCGCGCCGGCGCGGGCCGGGATGAGGGCGGACGCGCCGCCGTCGGGCACGAGCCCGATGTTCACGAACGACAGCAGCAGGTAGGCCGAGCGGGCGGCGAGCACGTGGTCGCAGGCCAGCGCGTAGGACACCGCGATCCCGACGGCCGGCCCGTTCACGGCGGCCACGACGGGCTTGGGCAGGTCGCGCAGCGCCCGCACGGGGGCGTTGAAGTGTTCGCGCAGGGAGCGCGCGAGGTCGACCCGGCCGTCGTCGCCCGGGCCGCCCATGGACCGCAGGTCGGCCCCCGAGCTGAACGCGCGGCCCGCGCCCGTGAGGACCACGGCGCGGATCTCGTCGCGCCCCGCGTGCTCGAGCGCGGCGCGCAGGTCCTGGGCGACCTGCGGGGTGAGCGCGTTGAGCCGGTCGGGCCGGTGCAGCTCGATCGTCAGGACGCCCTCCGCCTCGGCGAGGCGGAGGGTCTCGAGGTCGGGCGGCATGGCCGGGACCGTAGCGGGGCGCCCGCGGCTCAGGTGAAGGCGCCGATCCCGGTGATGTCGCGCCCGACGATGAGGGTCTGCATCGAGGCCGTGCCCTCGTAGGAGTGGATGACCTCGACGTCGCCCATGTGGCGGATGACGTGGTTCTCGAGCAGGACGCCGTTGCCGCCCAGCAGGTCGCGCGCCTCGGCGATCACCTGGCGAGCCTTGCGC
>CADCWC010000407.1 GCA_902806305.1 uncultured Thermoleophilia bacterium
CTCGAGCTTCGGCATCGACCAGTTCACGGCGATGCTCAACCCGGGGGAGAGCGCGATCCTCGCGGTCGGCCGCGTCACGGACCGGCTCGTGCCGCGCGGGCGCGGGATCGCGGTCCTGCCCATGCTGACGTGCACGCTGACGATCGACCACCGGGTCGCCGACGGCGCGACGGGAGCCGCGGCGCTCGTCGAGCTCGCCGAGCTCGTCGAAGGAGCGATGACGTGGCGGACCTGACCGGCGCCGCGCTCGTCGTCGGCGGGGCGTCCGGGATCGGGCGCGCGTGTGCCGAGGCGCTCGCGTCCGCGGGCTGGCCGGTGGTGGTCGCCGACCTGCGCCCGGATCCCGACGACGCCAAGGCGCTCGCCCTCGACGTGCGCGACCGCGACGCCGTCCGCGCCGCCGTCGCGCAGGTCGTCGGCGACCATGGCTCCCTCGGGGCGGTCGTGTACGCGGCGGGAACCGCCCGCGTGACGCCGCTGCTCGAGATCGAGCAGCGCGAGTGGGATCTCGTCCTCGGGGTGAACCTCACGGGCGCCTTCCACGTGCTCCAGGCGAGCGCGCCGCACATCGCCGCGGGCGGGTCGTGCACGATCATCTCGTCGATCGACTCGGCGGCGCCCGTCATCGGGCTCTCGCACTACTCGGCCGCCAAGGCCGGCGTCGAGGCGCTCGTGCGCTCGGCGGCGCTCGAGCTCGGGCATCGCGGGGTGCGCTGCAACGCGGTGCTTCCCGGCGTCGTCCGGACGCCGCTGATGGCGCCGCAGCTCGACCGCGAGGGCGTCAGCGAGGCCTTCGTCTGCCAGACGCCGCTCGGCCGCATCGCCGGCGGCGAGGAGATCGCCGGCGTGGTGGCCTTCCTCGCCTCGCCGGCGGCGGGCTGGATCACCGGCGTCTCGCTGCCCGTCGACGGCGGGATGAGCCTTCGCGAGCACCCGATGCTCTTCGACCGTCCCCTGCCGTAGCCACCGAAAGGACACCACCACGATGACCACCGAACAGCAGGTCCGCTCGCTCACCGTGAGTCCCGCCCGCTGCGAGGAGCTGCTCACGCAGCTCGTCCGGATCCGCAGCGTCGTGGGGGAGGACACCACCGCCCACCTGTGGGTCAGCTCGCGCCTGCGCGAGCTCGGGTTCGCCGTGGAGCACTACGCGGTGGAGGGGCGCCGGGCGCCGCTCGTCCTCGGCACGCTGGCGGGGGACGGCGACGGGCCGGGCGTCCTCTTCGACGCCCACTACGACACGGTCTACGCCCGGGCGGAGGACTGGTCGCGCGATCCGTGGGGCGGGCAGGTCCAGGACGGGATCCTCTACGGCCGCGGCGCGGTGGACAGCAAGGGGTCGCACGTCGCGATGCTGGCGGGCATCGAGGCCCTCGTGGCCTCCGGGGAGCCCCGGAAGGGCCCGATCTACTTCATGTCGGACTCCGACGGCGAGGACGGCTTCCGCGGGGCGACCCTGATGGCCGACCTCGGGGTGATCGAGCGCACGGGGACCGTCTTCTCGGCCGAGGCGACGAGCAACCGGGGCATCGAGATCGCCTATCCCGGCATCTCGACGTGGAAGCTCACGGCCGTGGGGCGCACCGCGCATCCGACGGAGCCCGAGAAGGGCATCAACGCGGTGACGAAGATGGCCTCGCTGGTGCAGGCGGTCGACGGCGGGCGGCTCGAGACGCCGCGGGGGACGTCGCAGTGGTTCGAGCCCCGCGTGACGATCCAGGGCGTCCGCACGCCTCCCGGCGGTGGCTGGACGATTCCGGGCCGCTGCGACGCGATCCTCTCGGTGATGACGCCGGCGGGCGCGACGCTGACCGAGGTCCGGGACGCGATCGACGCCTTCCTGCGGATGCTCGAACGGGAGGACGGCGAGGTCCGGTTCGAGTTCAAGGTCCTGCCGATGGGCGCGGGCCGCCTGTGGCTGCGGCCGGGCGAGGTGGATCGCGACCATCCCGGCGTCAAGGCGCTGGAGGCGGCCGTCAAGGACGTTACGGGCCGCCCGGGCGAGGTCCGCAAGTTCAACGGCGGGTGGGTCGACGCCGTCGAGCTCATGCGTCCCGACGAGCGCGGGTTCGGCACGCCGGCGGCCATCACGTTCGGCCCCGGCGACTTCGAGCACGCCCACTCGGTCGACGAGCACATCGCCCTCGCCGACGTCGCCGCCGCCGCGGAGGTGTTCGCCCGCGCCACGCAGGCGCTGCTGAGCTAGGCGCCGCTCGGGAGGGCGGCCTGCGCCGGGGACGGCGCAACGGCCCGGGGGAGAGACAACGAGGGGGACGAGGTCCGATGCAAGTGACACGAGAGGACGAGGTCGGCGGCGTGGCGGACGAGCGGGGGGCGGCCGCGTTCCATCCGGCGTTCGCCGCCTTCGCGCGCGTCACGTCCGCGCTGGAGACGGCCGCCGGCCTGGACGACCTGCTGCGGGTGGTCGCCCGCGAGGTCGTCGCCCTCGTCGGCGTCCGTCGGTGCAGCATCCACCTGCGCGGGGAGCGGACGGGGCTGTTCCACGGCTGCATCGGCCACGCGGACGACCAGTCGATCGACGAGTACGTCAAGCGCACCACGGCCGGGATCCCGGCGGACGGCGTGACGCTCGAGCTCCTGCGGACGAAGCGGCCGGTGATCGTCGCGAACGCGCACACCGACCCGCGCGTCATCCAGTCGACGGTCCGGTTCTGGAACATCCAGTCGATGCTGGTCGTCCCCATGCTCTTCGAGGGGGAGGTGACCGGCATCATCCACCTCGACGACATGGAGCGGGCGCACATGTTCTCGCCCGCCGACGCCGAGCTCGCGTCGATCTTCGCCCACCTCGCGGCGGTGGCGGTCGACCACGCGCAGGCGATGCTCGAGGTCAGGGTCAAGCTCGAGACGGCCCAGCGGCAGGTCGACACGCTGCGCCGGGCCGCTGCGATCGAGGACCGGCTCGCGCAGCTCGTGCTCGCCGGTGCCTCGTTGACCGAGTTCGTCCAGGCCCTGGCCGAGCTGCTCGGCAAGCCGTGCGCGGTCTACGACGCGTGCGACACGCGCCTTGCCGCCGCAACTCCCGGCGGCGCCGGCGACGGGATGCTTCCGCGCCTGCTCGAGGCGCCGTGCGTGAGCCACGACGACGTGCGCGCCGCCCTGGACGCCGCCGAGGCCGATCGCGCCTTCGTGGTCGGGCCGCTGCCCGGGGCCGGCGTGCTGCACCGGCACGTCGTGGCACCGGTCGTCCTCGACGGCGATCTCTGCGGCCGCCTGGTGGTCATGGAGCACAAGCGGCGGTTCACCGGCGGCGACGTGCTCGCCGTGCGCCGCGCCGGCACCCTGGTGGCGCTGCAGATGAGCGGTGAGCGCCGGGCCGCCGAGGCCGACTGGGATGCCGCGGCTTCGCTGACCGCCGAGCTGCTCGGCGGGGGCGCCGACGCGAAGGTCGTGCGGCGTCGCGCGGACCGGCTGCGGATGCGGCTCGACGTCCCGCGGGTCGTCGTCCTGCTGGCCTCGCGGGGCGGGGATCTGTCCCCCCCGGACGTCGGGGCCGCGCTGAGCGGCCTCCGGGAGGTCGTGGGGCCGGCCGTGCACGCGACGGGGATGGCCGGCGGCGTCGCCGCGCTGATCGACCTCGACGCGGGGCAGAGCGAGGCGACGCTGGTGAGCCACGCGCGCGACGTGGTGGCGCTCGTTGCGCCGCGGCTGAGCCGAGCGGCCGACGTCGTCGCGGGGATCTCGTCCGTCCGGTCGGATCCGAAGGGCTACGCCGAGGCCTACTCGGAGGCGTGGCAGGTCGTCGAGTGCATCCGGCGCTTCGCGCCAGGGCCGGGGCCCGACGTGTTCTCGGCCGCCGACCTGGGGACGGGCCGTGTGTTCCTCGCCACGTCGGACCGCGAAGCGGTCCTGCACTTCGCCGACGAGGTCTTCGGCGATCTCGTCCGCGACCCGTCCAAGTCCGATCTGCTCGCGACCCTGCGGTCCTTCTTCGACAACCTGGCGAGCATCCGGCGCTGCGCGCTGCGCCTCGGCGTCCACGAGAACACGATCCGCTACCGGCT
>CADCWC010000408.1 GCA_902806305.1 uncultured Thermoleophilia bacterium
GCTCGCTGAACTCGGGGTGCTGGTCGAGGAACAGGTCGAAGGCCGAGAACCCGCGCAGGACGTTCTTCGACAGGTCCGCGCGGTCCACCCGGAGGATCAGGTTGTCGCGGCGGCGGCGCTGCAGCTCGGCCTCGAACTGCGCCACGCGCGCCGACCGGCCGAGAAGCTGCGTGGCGCGGGCGTCGATCGGCAGCGGATAGCTGCGCACCCACACGTCGCGGCCCTCGTGGTGGACGATGCCGGCGGCGTGGTCGACGTCGAGGTCCAGCAGGTCCTCGCAGCACTGCAGGAAGTTGCGCCGGTAGGACGACGTGTGGAAGCCGATGATGTCGTTGGCCAGCAGGCCGCCGAAGAGCTCCTCGCGCATGGCGCGCGGGAGCACGCGCCAGGCGTCGGACTGGGTCCACGGGATGTGGATGAAGTGGTGCAGGAAGACGTCGGGCCGCGCCCGGCGGACCATCGCGGGCAGCGTGTACAGGTGGTAGTCGTGGACCATCACCACCGGTTCTGCGACCCCCTCGATCTCGTCGATGACGGCGCGCGCCAGGTCCTCGTTGACGACGTTGTAGCCGAACTCGAAGGCCTCGACCTCGTTGCGGCGCACGTCCGGAGCGTTCGACAGGTCCCAGAGGTAGTGCTGGATGAACCACAGCATGGGATTGGCCACGACGTTGTAGAAGCGGTCGTAGGCCTCGGGGTCGGAGGCGACGAACCGGACCTGGTACTCGCCGCCCGCCGGCGAATGGACGGTGATCGGCCGGTCCTCGGCCTGGCGCGCCACCCGCTCGTCGCCCGGGGTCATCGTGGAGGCGATCCAGGTGGCCTCGCGGTGGGAGGCCAGCCCGGTGAGGGCCGTGACGAGCCCGCCCGAGCCGCGCGACATGGACCCGTCCTCCGCGTAGGTGACCGGCCCGCGGTTGGAGACCAGGACCAGCCGCGCGGCGTCGGGGTTCATGGGCGTGACCTTACCGCCCGTCCGTGGCGCGCCGCCGCCCGTCGTCCGCCCGTCGACGGGGCCGCGGCGCTACCGGCGCGGGGCTTCCAGCGGGCGGTCGCCGAGGGTGACCCGGACCTGCAGGAGCTGGCCGCCGCGGTACACCCGGAGGGTCACGACGTCCCCGGGCGAGCGGGGCACGAGCGCCTGGGACAGGTCGTCCTCGTCGCGAACCGGCGTGTCGTCGACCGCCACGATGAGATCGCCCCCCGTGCGCCACGGCTGGGCCTGGAAGCGCTGCTCGTTCGAGCCCGCGCGGATGCCCGCGTCGTCCGCCGGGCCGTCCTCGGACACCGTCTGCACCCAGGCGCCGGTGGTCGTGGGCAGGTCGAAGTGCTCGGCGAGCTGGGGGTAGACGCGGGTGCTCGATATGCCGAGGTAGGCGTACCGGACCTTGCCGGTGCGCCGCAGCTGGTCCACGGACCGCTTGACGGTGTCGACGGGCACGGCGAAGCCGACGCCCGTGCCGGCGCCGGACTCCGTGCGGATCTGCGAGTTGATGCCGAGCACGTCGCCGTCGCCGTCGAGGAGCGGCCCGCCCGAGTTGCCCTGGTTGATCGCGGCGTCGGTCTGAACCGCCCCGATCGTCGTGAACCCCGTGAGCGAGTCGATCTGGCGGTCCAGCGCGGAGATGACGCCGACGGACAGCGACTGCTCCTCGCCGAACGGCGAGCCGATCGCCACGACGGGCGCGCCGACCGCCAGCCCGCGGGTGGAGCCCAGCGGCAGGGGGCGCAGCCGCAGGCCGCCCGGGTCCACCTTCAGGAGCGCGACGTCCGCGAACGGGTCGAACCCGACGATGCGGGCCGGAACCTGGTTGCCGTCGGGGAAGCGCACGAACACCTCGCGCGCGCGCTGGATGGCGGCGCCCTCGCCCGTGGTCACCACGTGGGCGTTCGTGACGACCTCGCCGCGCTCGGAGATCACGAAGCCGGACCCCTGCCCGGAGCCCTCGGGCCGCCCGCCCCTGGCGCGCAGGCCGGTGGAGAGGATCGTCACGACGCCCCGGCCCTCGCGCTCGTAGACGTCCACCGGGTCGAACGCGCCGCGGGCCGGCTCCGCGCCGCCCTCGGCCGCCGCGGGGCGCCCCGTCTCGTCGAGGTCGCGCAGGACCTCCACCCGCGTGGTGCGCTCCACGGTGGTCGGCCGGACCACCTCGACGCGGCGGTCCTCCTTGCCGCATCCGGCCGTGCCGAGCGCGCCGAGCGCCGCGGCGACGCCGGCCGCCGCGAGCATGCCTGCGGGACGGCGGCTCATGCGGGCAGGTCGAGCGTGAAGGTCGTGCGCCCGGGCTGGCTCTCCACCACGAGCTCGCCGTCCATGCGCTCCACGAGCTCGTGGGCGATGGCGAGGCCCAGGCCGGAGCCCTGCGCGTCGTCGGACGTGATGAACGGCTCGAAGATGTGCGGCAGCATCGCGCGGCGCACGCCCGGCCCGAAGTCGCCGACGCCGATCCGCACCCGGCCGTCGCGGCGCCCCGCGCTGACCACCATGTCGGTCCCCTCCGGCGTGTGGGTGAGGGCGTTGTCGATGAGGATCCGCATGACCTGGGCCACGCGCTCAGGGTCGCACAAAGCCTCGAGTGGTTCGGTCGGCAGGCGCAGCTCGAGATGGGAGTCGTGGGCGCTGAGGGCGGGGATGAACTCGTCGGCCACCGCGCGGGCCAGGACCGTGAGGTCCGTGGGCTCCGGGCGCAGTTCCAGGGAGCCCGCCTCGAGCTTGGAGAGGTCGAGCAGCTCCGTGGCGAGCTTGCCCAGGCGCGCGACCTGCTCGCGCACCTGGGCGAGGAAGATCTCGCGTGTCTCGGGGTCCAGGTCCTCGTCGGCGATGAGCTCGAGGAAGCCGCCGAGGGAGAAGATCGGCGTGCGGAGCTCGTGCGAGGCCGTCGCGATGAAGCGCTTGCGGGCGTTGTCGAGCTCGGCGAGCTGGCGGCGCATGTCGTCCAGCGCGCGTGAGAGCTGCCCGAGCTCGTCCGAGCGGTCGAGCGGGAAGCGGGCGTCGAAGTCGCCCGCGGCCACCCGGCCCGCGGCGGTCTCGATCTGGCGCACGCGCCGGGTCAGGCCCGTGGCCATCAGGATCCCGGCGAGCAGCGCGATGGAGGCGGCGGCTCCGCCCGCGATCAGCACCCGCCGCTCGACGACGTCCACGCTCGACTCCACGTCGCGCAGCTGCGTGGAGAACACCGCCACGTACCCGAGCAGGCGGCGCCCCTCGGGGTCGCGCTGGAAGAGCGGGCGCGCCACCTGCCCGACGCGGCCCGAGTCCCCCGTCTCCGTCCCGGTCTGCGGCCGGCCGGAGCGGGCGCTCTGCAGCGCCACGCCGAAGTCCAGGTCGATCTCGTTCGTCTGGAAGGAGTCGTACGTCGGCGACACGTCGATCTCGCCGTTGCGCGTGTTGACGAGCAGGACGGTGACGCGCGTGGAGGTCTGGTCGGCGATCTGGCGGACGCGCTCGAGGACCCGCCGCGCGTTGACGTTGGTCCCGACCACCTCCTGCAGCTGGGGCGCGTACTGGTCGGCGATCGCCGCGGTGTCACGGAGCTTGGCCTCCCGCAGGCGCTCCTCGAGGCCGGGCACGATCGCCGCGCCCGCCAGGGCGACGGCGGCCAGGGCGACGGCGAAGAACCCCAGTGCGAGCCGCGTGCGCAGCGACCCCATGCGGCGCGCCGCCTCAGTCGCCCGTGTCGCGGAAGCGGTAGCCCACGCCGCGCACGGTGAAGAGGTACTCCGGGTCCTTGGCGTCGTGCTCGATCTTCTCGCGCAGGTGGCGGATGTGGACGTCGATCGTCCGGGGATCGCGGTAGGCCGAGTCCCCCCAGATCCGCGTGAGGAGCATGTCCCGGGTGAACACGCGGCCCGGCGCGCCGGCGAGCGCGTGAAGGATCTCGAACTCCACGAAGGTCAGGGTCACGTGGGTGTCCCGGACCTCGACGGCCCGCTTGGCGGGATCGATGCGCAGCTCGTGGACCTCGAGGCGCTCGTCCTCCCCCGCGGGAGCGTCCTCGCCCTGCATCCCGGCGCGGC
>CADCWC010000409.1 GCA_902806305.1 uncultured Thermoleophilia bacterium
GGAGGAGGATCACCTGGGCCATCAGCCGGGCCAGCCCGATCGGGTCGATGCCCTCCGCGAGCGTCAGCCGGTCGGCGTGCTCCTCGGCCGCCCCGCCCGTCAGCACCTGGGCCACGTCGTAGAGGGCGGTCGCGACGCCCATGACGAGCGCGACGACCACGAACAGGCGCAGGTCGCGACGCACGGCGCCGACGAGCACCGCCAGCACGAACGGGAGCAGCACCTTGAGGCCGAAGAGCTGCAGCTTCTCGAGCCCGTAGGCGTACGCGTCCGACGAGACGAGCCGGACGGCGAGCAGCCCCGTCAGGCCCACGATGGCCACGCCCGAGAGGTCGACGAGCGACCCGAAGCCGACCGCCCCGCGGCGACCGCGCACCACGGCGATGATCAGGGCGAGCAGCGTCCAGGCCGAGAAGAGCGCCACCGTGCCGCCGGCCGGGAGCCGGCCCACGGTGAGCAGGGAGACGAGCGGGTCGGCGTTCCAGATCGCGAGCGGCGCCGCGGGCGTCCAGGCGGCCACCGCCGCCACGCCCGCACCGACGACGGCGGCGACGCCGAGGGCCGGCACCACCACGACGGCGAGCAGCAGCACGCACGCCGCGAGCACGGCGGCCGGCCAGGCCAGCCGGCCGAGGAGCGGCTCGCCCGCGGGCCGCGAGAGGCGGGAGGGAAGCGCGCGGTCCACGGATCCAAGCCTACGACATGGCTCCTGGATCGTCGGGTCGGGCCGCAGGCCGCGCGGCGGACGCGGGCCGGACACCATACTGGGAGGGGAGGGTTCTCCCGAGCGGGCCCGCATCGTTCCCCGTGACCACCGACGCCGCCGCCGCCGATCCCCGTCGCCGCCTGGCCCGCTCCGCAGCGGGCGTCTTCGGGGCGGGCGTGGCGGCGCTCGCCATCGGCTACGTGTCGTCCGTCCTGCTCGCCCGCTACCTCGGGCCCTCGAGTCGCGGCCTGCTGGCCGCGATGCAGGCGGGTGCCGCCCTCCTGACCGTGGTGCTGGCCGCGGGCGTCCCGGCGGCGGCGAACTTCCTGGCCAGTCGCGACCCCGCCGTACGGCCCGCCCTGCTCGGGAACGGCCTCGTCCACGCGGGCCTCCTGACGGTCGTCGTGACCGCGCTCGTGTGGCCGTTCCGCGACGCGCTGACGGAGCGCTTCGCGCCGGGCTACGACCCGCTCCTGTGGCTCGGCGCGGCGCTGCTCGTGCCGGTGACGCTGCTCGACTTCCTGCTCTCGAGCCTGCTCGGCTCGAAGCTCGCCTTCACCGCACGGAACCGGCTCGTCATCCTCGGTCGGGTCGCGGGCCTCGTCGCCACGCTGGTGCTCGTCGTGGCCGCGGACGGCGACGTCGCGGGCGCGCTCGTGGCCGTGGCCGCCGCGCAGCTCGTGATGATCGCGGGCGGTCTCAGGCACCTCGCGGACGAGGGCCTGCGTGTCTCGCGGGCCCTGGTCCGGCCGACGCTGTCCTACGGCGTCCGCGTGAGCCTGACGGCGCTCCTGAACACCGTCAACGCCCGCTTCGACCTGCTCCTGCTGGCCACGCTCGCGCCGCTCTCGACGGTCGGCCACTACGCCGTCGCGCAGCTCGTGGCGGAGCTCGTGATGCTGATCCCGCGCTCGCTCGGCAGCGTGCTCCTGCCCACGGTGGCCGCGAACCGCGGGCGGGACGCGCTCTCGGCAGCCGCGCTGCGGCTGAACGGCACCCTGTCCCTGGCGGGCGTCGTCGGCGTGGCCGTGCTCGGCCCGCTGCTCATCCTGTACGGCTACGGCGAGGCGTTCCGCCCCGCGATCACGCCGCTCCTGATCCTGCTGCCCGGGCTCTACCTGCTCTCGGCGGGCGAGCTGGCCTCCGAGGCGCTCCGCGGTCGCGGCCGCCCCGGGATCGTCTCGATCCTGGCCGGGACCGAGGCCGCCGTGAGCGTGGCCCTGGCCGTCCTGCTCGTGCCGCGGCACGGAGCCGTCGGGGGCGCGATCGCCTCCGCGTGTGCCTACGCGGTCTTCGGGGTCTCGAGCCTCGTCACCGTGGCGCGCCAGGACGGCGTCCCCGTGCGGTCGCTGCTCGCCACGAGCCCCGCGGAGACGCGGCGGGCCGTCCAGGGGCTGGCCCGCAGGCTGCGCCGGCGGTGAGGCCGTCCGGCGTCGCGCTCAGGCGCGGGCGCGGGCGCGCAGGCGGTGCACGGCCGTGCGCAGCGCGACGGGCTCGTCGAGCACGCCGTGGAGCTTGGCCGCGAAGTCGTCGTCGCCGTCACGCCAGAACATCATCGTGCGCCGGAGTCGCTCCGGCGCCTCGCCCGTCCCGGTGTTGACGCCGGGGTCGGTCGAGACGGCCGCGCGGTAGCCCGCCTCGCGCACGAGCCGCACCTCACGGTCCCCGTAGAGCCCCGCCGGGTAGGAGAAGACCGTCGCCGGCCGCCCGAGCCGGGCCTCGAGCTCGAGCTTCGAGGCTCCGATCTCCCGCTGCGCGTCCGCGTCCGACAGCGCCGGCAGCCGAGGGTGGGTCCCGGTGTGCGGCTGGACGTCGAGGACGCCGCCCGCCGCGAGGTCGCGCAGCTCGTCCCACCCGAGCGCGCGGGGCGGCCGGTCGTACCAGTAGTAGGTGCTGTGCCCGGAGACGATCGACGTCGGGGCGAAGATCGTGCCCGGGATGCCGAGCCGCTCGAGGACCGGCAGGGCGTGCTCGAGGTTGTCGTGGTAGGCGTCGTCGAACGTGACCACGGCGTAGCGGCCCTCGACCGGCCGCCGGAGCAGGTCGATCGCCCGCTCGAGGGTGATCGGCTCGACACCCGCGCCCGCGAGCATCTCCATGTGCCGGGCGAACGCCCGCGGCGACACGGCGAGCACGTCGTCCGGCTCGTCGACCACCCGGTGGTAGCCGAAGATGCGAACGCCCTCCCAGGCGGTCGAGACGCCGCGCCTGCGGCGATGGGCGATGACGCCGCGCTGGAAGGCCCGGACGCCGAGGTAGTAGCGCCGCGACGCCAGCCGCAGCCGCGCGTCGCGGGCGAGGGCGAAGGAGTCGGCGGCCACTGCCCTCATCGTAGTGACGGCCCGGCTCCGGGACGTGCCCCCTTCGGGCGATCCCGCCCGCGGCGGCGGTCGGCGGGCAGGGTCAGCGTGCGGTCACGAGCAGTCGGACCGCGGTCGACCGGTCCCGCCCGCCCGCCGTGCTGCGGACGATGAAGGCGTGCTCGGACCCCGGACGGAGGCCCGACACCGTCACGCGACCCCGCCGGTCCGCGCGGACCCGACGCCGACCGTCGACCACGACGTAGGAGCTCGTCGCGACGTCGAGCGCGACGGACCCGCGCCGCGCGGCCACCCGGCGGACCGCGCTGAGCGTCGTCGCGGCGGACTGCGTCCTGCGCGTGCGGACGACGAGCGGCGCGCTGCGGGCCGACGTGTTGCCCGCCGCGTCGAAGGCCACGACCTCGAAGGTGTACGACGTGCCCGCCTTGAGGTTCGTGACGTTGGCCCACGGGTCCCGGACCGTCAGCACGACGACGCCGCCGCGGAGCACGCGGTAGCCCGCCACGCCGACCGCGTCGGTCGAGTGGTCCCACGAGAGCCAGACCGACGTGCGGGCGGCTGCGGCGTCGAGCCCGGCCGGGACGGAGGGGGCGATGCGGTCGCCGTTCGCCACGGTGAAGCTGACGGTGGCCGTGCCGACGTTCCCGGCGGCGTCGGTCGCCCGCGCCGTCAGCGCGTGCGGGCCGTCGGGCAGCGTGCGGGTGTCGATCGACAGACACGTTTACGGGGCCTGGAGCTCGCGGTTCAGCAGCGCGCCGTCGAGCAGGATGTCGACGGCCGTCACGCCGCGGTCGTCCGAGGCCAGGACCTCACAGCCGGTGTCGGCCAGCACGCCCGAGACCCGCGCTGCGCTCGTCGGGGCCTTCCAGGCCACCGTCGGTCGCGTGCCGTCGACCGTCGGGGTCGGAGCCGGGGCCGGGGCCGGGGCCGGGGCGGGGGCGGGGGCCGGAGCCGGAGCCGGAGCGGGGGCGGGAGCCGGAG
>CADCWC010000410.1 GCA_902806305.1 uncultured Thermoleophilia bacterium
CCGTCCGGGGAGAAGGCGGGCTCGTCGAGGTTCTCCTCGGGCAGCGTCAGTCGTCGCCGGAGCGCGGGCGCCGCCGGGTCGACCAGCCAGACCGAGCCGTCGCCCCAGAACGCGAGCCAGCCGACGTCCGGCGACGGGGCGGCCGCAGCCTCGGTGGACGGGTCGTCGTCCACAGGAGGCGGCAGGAGGGCGGCGTCGGCCCCGTCCGACAGGGCCACGCGGTGGAGCGCGGTGCCGTCCCCGAGCCGGCGGGTGTAGATGAGCGAGCGGCCGTCGGGATGCCAGGCGGGCTCGTGCGCCGAGACCCAGGTGGTGGCGTCGTCGTCGTCGGAGGACGACGTCAGCAGCCGGACGGCGCCGCCCGCGGCGGGCAGCACGCCGACTTCCTGCCCCGCGGGGCCTGACCCGTCAGGGGTGACCGTGGCGGCGATCAGGCTGCCGTCGGGCGACCAGGCCGGGTCGGTGAACGTCGCCTCGGCGTCCGGCTCGGAGATCCTCACGGCCTCCCCGCCGCTCGCCGCGACGACCCAGAGCTCGCCGCCGCGCACGAAGACGATCGACCGTCCGTCCGGGGACCAGTCACCCGCCTCGGCGTCGCGCACGACCTCCGCCGCGGCGCCGCGCTCGAGGTCGATCGCCACCAGTGCGCTCCCGTCCTCGTCCCGGCGGGTGACGAGCAGCGTCGATCCGTCGGGGCTCCACGCCGGGTCCGTCTCGTCGGCGTCCGCCGTCTCGGTCAGCGGCTCGAGCACCAACGCCCCGGACGTGCCGAGCGGCGCGCCGGGCGCGACCTGCGGCAGCGCCACGACGACGAGAGCCACGAGGATCGCGAGGAGCGCAGACCGGACGGGGTGCGAGGGCATGGCTCCTGGGCGGTCGGCGACGGGGGTCGCGGAGGGCCGGGCCGGCGCTGCTGCGACGGCGCCATCGTACGGATCGCGGGCACGGCGCCACAATGGGCCACACGGCCCACCGGGACCTTCTTGCCGTCCCGATCGCATATGGGACGCATAACCGATGCTGATGCTAGCCTCCCGGCCCATGGGTCTCGGCAACGGCTTCCTCGATCTGCCTGCGCGTGCGCCGAAGCCGCGCGACCGCGGCATCACGCACGTGATGGACAAGGGCATGAGCCTCGCGGCGGTGCAGGGGCTGATCGAGACGGCGGGCGACCACGTCGACATCGTCAAGCTCGGCTGGGGGACCTCGTACGTGACGGGCAACCTGCCCGCGAAGCTCGACCTGTACCGGTCGCTGGACATCCCGGTGGTGTGCGGCGGCACGCTGCTCGAGGCCGCCGAGTCGCGCGGCCGGGTCGAGGAGTTCCGCCGCTGGCTGTCCGAGCACGGCTTCGGCTGCGTCGAGGTCTCGGACGGGACCATCGAGATGGCCCGCGAGCGCAAGCTGGAGCTGATCGAGCTCTTCGCGCGGGACTTCGAGGTCCTCTCCGAGGTCGGCTCGAAGGACGCCGAGGCCATCTTCGCCCCGTACCAGTGGGTCGGCTGGATCCGCGAGGAGCTGGCCGCCGGGGCCACGCGCGTGATCACCGAGGCGCGCGAGTCGGGGACCGCGGGCATCTTCCGCACGAGCGGCGAGGTCCGCAGCGGGCTCATCGACGAGATCGCCCACGAGCTCGACATCTCCCGCCTCATGTTCGAGGCGCCCCAGAAGAGCCAACAGGCCTGGTTCATCCTGCACTTCGGCCCCGACGTCAACCTCGGCAACATCCCGCCCGAGGAGGTCATCCCGCTGGAGACGCTGCGGCTCGGCCTGCGGTCCGACACGATGAGCCACCTGCTGCCCGCGGCCGCCACGCGCTGAGGCCCACGATGGCGCCGGACGTCCTCGTCGTCGGGTCCGGCGGCGCGGGCCTCTCCGCCGCCCTGGCCGCCGCCCGGGCGGGTGCCCGCGTCCTGCTCGTCACGAAGCTCGGCCTCGCGTCGAGCAACACGGCGAAGGCCCAGGGCGGCATCCAGGCGGCCGTGGGCGAGGACGACGCGCCGGAGCTCCACGAGGCCGACGTCTACAGCTCGTCCCACGAGACCGCCGACCGGCGGCTCTCGACGGTGCTCGCCGCCGAGGCGCCGGACGTCGTCCGCCGCCTGGAGGAGCTCGGCGTGGCGTTCACGCGCACGGCGGAGGGCGGCTACCGGCTGGCCCGCTGCGGCGGCGCCTCGCGCCGGCGGCTCCTGCAGGTCGGCGACCGCACCGGCCACGTGATCGCGGCGGCGCTCCGCGACGCGGTGCGCGCGCACGAGCGGATCGAGACCCTCGATCACACGGCGCTCGTCGGGCTCGACCCTGACGGCGGGCGGATACGGGCGGAGATCGACGAGCGCGGGAGCCGGCGCACCGTCGAGGCCGGGGCGGTCGTGCTCGCCGCGGGCGGCCGCTGCTACGCCGAGGCACGGCGGCGCGGGGAGGCGTCGACGAACGGGGCGGGCGCGACCGGCGAGGTGACGGAGATCGCGGTCGGCGTCGGCTGCGCGGTCCGCGACATCGACGCGCTGCAGTGGCACCCGAACGGCGGCGCCTGGCCCGAGTCGATGGCGGGCTACTCGATCCCCGAGACGACGCGGGCCTACGGGGCCCTGCTCCTGAACGGCCGCGGCGAGCGCTTCGTCGACGAGCTCGCGCCGCGCGACGTCGTCGCGGCGGCGATCGTCCGCGAGGTCGCCGAGGGGCGCGGCGTCGGGACACCCGACGGCCGTCCGAGCGTGCTGCTCGACGTCCGCCCCGTGCCTGCGGCCGACGCCGAGATCTCGCTCCCGTACATGCTGCGCCGCTACCGCCACGCGGGGATCGACCCGCTGCGCGAGCCGATCCACACCTACCCGGTGCTGCACTACCAGAACGGCGGCCTCGTCATCGACCCGGACGGCGCCACCACGGTCGACGGCGTCTGGGCCGCGGGTGAGATCACCGGGGGCGTCCACGGCCGGAACCGGATGATGGGCAACTCGCTGCTCGACATCTGCGTGTTCGGCCGGCGTGCGGGCCGCGCCGCGGCCGCCGCGGTCGTCCGCGTCGGCCGCTGAGCCGGGAGGAGACGGCCGCCAGGCGCGGAATCCCCGTGGCCATGGCCTCCACCGGTCCTCGCGCGTCGACGGCGGCGGCCCCCTACGCACGTCGCCAGGTGCTGATCAGCCCGCGCACGGTGGTGCTCGTGGCGGTCGTGGTGGCGCTGTTCCTCGGCCTCGTGCAGGTGCTCGGGATGATCAGCACGGTGCTCCGCCTCCTCGTCGTGGCGGGCTTCCTGACGATCGTGCTGGACCCGCTCGTCAACGCACTCGAGCGTCGGGGCCTTCGGCGTGGACCGGCGACGCTCGTCATCTTCGCCGCGCTCCTGGTGGCGCTCGCGGCCTTTTTCGGCGCGTTCCTGGCGCCGCTCTACACCGAGGTCCGCGCGTTCGTCGACAACGCACCGCAGTACATCGAGGACCTGCGGCGGTCGGCGCTCCTGCGTGACCTCGATGAGCGCTACGACGTCCTCGAGCGAGCCCAGGCGGAGGCCGCCAACCTGCCGGAGCGTCTTCCGGCGACGGCCCCCGCGGCGCTCGGCCTGGCGGGCACGGTCCTGAACGCCCTCTTCCAGACCGTCACGGTCCTGTTCCTGACCCTGTTCATGCTGCTCGAGCGGCCCGCCATCTCCGCCGCCGTCCAGCGTCTTCTGACGCCGGGTCCGCGCCGGCACGTCAACGAGCTCGCCGTCGAGATCAACCGCACCGTGGCACGGTACGTGGCCGGGAACCTCGTCATCTCGCTGATCGCCGGCACGACGGCCGCCGTCGCGCTGCTGATCCTCGGCGTCCCGTACGCCTTCGTGCTGGGGCTCTTCATGGCCGTCGCCGACCTCGTGCCACTCGTCGGCGCCACCGTGGGCGGCCTCGTCATCGTCCTCGTGGCCTTCACGCAGGGCGTCGTGCCCGGCGTCGCGATGATCGTCGTGATGATCGTCTACCAGCAGGTGTAGAACCAGGTGCTGCAGCCGCTGATCATGAA
>CADCWC010000411.1 GCA_902806305.1 uncultured Thermoleophilia bacterium
GAACGACCACGGCTCCAGGGCGCGGTTGACGAACGGGTCGTAGAGCGTGCCGACCGGCAGCAGCGGCTGGCCGTCGCGCGACCACGTGGCGCCGAGCTCGCCGAGCAGGCCGACGAGGTTGCCCTCGGCGATCCCGAGCTCCAGGTGCTGGCCCTGCTCGCTCTCGCGCCAGCGCACGAGCGTGTCCGAGTCGTCGGCGAACCAGTCGATCCGCTCGCCAAGGTGCCAGATCCCGACGTGGTTGATCCAGCCGCCCAGGTTCGTGGACGACGCCACGTCGGGGCTCACGGTCACCACGTGCCGCGCGACGTCGGGGGCCTTGTGGCCCAGGTCGACGAAGAACCGCCCGAAGGCCTGCTGGGTGGAGACGCGGCCGGCGTGGTCGCGGTCCAGCGCCTCGGGCACCGCGGGCGGCCGGCGTGCCGGGGCCTCCTCGCGCTCCAGGCGGGCGGCGACCCGCTCGCACAGCCCCGCCTCCGGCGTGCCGGGCGCGAAGCGGCGCCACGGATCCTGGGGATCGGCGCCGAGGTCCGCGGCCAGCCCGCGCCACTGGGCGTCGGAGAGCAGCGCGGAGTGGTTGGCCGGGTGGCCCTCCGTCGGCAGCCGGCGGGCCTTGATCGTGTAGGCGAACACGACGGAGGGACGGTCGGTGACGGCGTCGGCCTGGCGATAGGCGTCCAGCAGCGCCGCCAGGTCGTGGCCGGCCAGGTCGCGCTCGGCGGCCAGGAGCGCGGCGTCGTCGAGGTCGGCGACGACCCGCTCCACGTCGCGGCGCCCCCTCCCCTCGCCCGGCAGGCGCTCGCGCAGCGTGCCGGCGTCGACGCGCAGCAGCCGCTGGAACTCCTCGTTGGTCATCCGGTCGATGCGGCCGCGCAGCGCCTCGCCGCCCGGCCGCTCGAACAGGGTCTCGAGGAGCCGCCCGTACTTGACGGTGATCGTGTGCCAGCCCGCGGCCTCGAACATCCCGCGGATCCGGCCCACTGCGATGTCCGGGACCACGCGGTCCAGCGACTGGCGGTTGAGGTCGACGATCCACAGCACCTCCCCCAGCCGCGGGACCACCGGGTCGACCAGCGCCTCCCAGATCGCGCCCTCGTCGAGCTCCGCATCCCCCAGGAGCGCGATCTGCCGGCCCCCGCGTGGGACCTCGAAGTGCCCCGCGACGTAGCGGTGGGCGATGGCGCTCCAGATCGGCGCCGTGGCGCCGATCCCGACCGAGCCCGTGGAGAAGTCGACGGGATCGGGGTCCTTCGCGCGGCTGGGATAGCTCTGCAGCCCGCCGAACGCGCGCAGCTCGGTCAGGTAGCGCTCGTCGAGCCGGCCGAGCAGGTAGTTGATCGCGTGCAGCACCGGCGAGGCGTGCGGCTTGACCGACACCCGGTCGGGCGCCCGCAGGTGGGCGAAGTACAGCGCCGTCATGACGTCCACCATCGACGCCGACGAGGCCTGATGGCCGCCCACCTTCACGCCCGACGGCGTCGTGCGCACCTTGTTGGCGTGATGGACGATCGAGGTCGCCAGCCACAGCACGCGCTCGCGCACGTGCTCGAGCGTGGTCAGGTCCTCCGCGGGCGGGGCTTGCAGCTCGGCCATGCGTCGGCTCGTGACTCTATGCGCGTCCGCCGGGCACCGTCGACCCTGCCGAGCCCCGGGGGCGTCGATCGCACGCCTGGGCGCGAGCGCGCCGGCGCGCTATATCTGGCGCCTCGCGTGGCCACCCATGTCGACAGTCCGTCCGGCCGGGAGAGCGCGGCCGGCCTCCGTGAGGCCCCTCCGCCGACGCCGCCCCTGCGGTGGCGGGAGGCGCTGGCGGCGCCGCTCGTCGCGGTCGTCGCGCTCGTCCTGGCGCTCGTCGCGACGGACGCCGCCGGGGCCCGCTTCCGCGACCCCGACCACGTCGCCGCGCGGTACTTCATCGCGGTCGGCCTGGCGGTGGTGCTGCTCGTCTGCCTCGACGTCGCCATCCGGGCCGCTCGCGCGACGGGCACCCGTCGTCCGTCCCGGGCCGCGATGCGCGCGGTGCGCCAGGCGCGGTGGACGCCCCGGCGGATGGTGGTCGCGGGCGGCGCGCTCCTGAGCTTCTACGTGACCTACCTGTCGTACCGCAACCTCAAGGGGACGCTGCCCCTTCTGCGCGACGACCTCTTCGACCGTCAGCTCGCGGCGCTCGACCGCGACCTGTTCCTCGGCCACGACCCGGCCGACCTGCTCCACGCGCTCCTGGGCACCGGGGGCCTGCCCACGCACGTCCTGTCCACGTTCTACGCCGTGTTCATCATCTTCCTGCCCCTGTGCCTCGGGCTGGCGCTCGTGTTCTCGCCCGACCTGCCGACGAGCCTCTTCTTCGCCACGGCGCTGTCGCTGAACTGGCTGCTGGGCATCGGCAGCTACTTCCTCCTGCCGGCGCTCGGGCCGGTGTACGCCGACCCCGCGGCGTTCGCCGCCCTCCCCCACTCCGAGGTCACGCGGCTCCAGGAGATGCTCCTCGACCACCGGGTCCAGTACCTCCGCGATCCGGACAACGGCACGCCCCAGGCCATCGCCGCCTTCGCCTCGCTGCACATCGCGATGAGCGTCACGCCGCTCGTGGCGGCCTACCTGCTCGGGCTCGGGCGGCGCGTGAAGGCGGCGCTGTGGGGGTGGAACGTCGTCACCGCCGTCGCCACGATCTACCTCGGCTGGCACTACGTCGTCGACGACGTCGCCGGCGTGGCGATGGGCGTGGCCTCGCTCGTCATGGCGCGCGCGCTGATCGGCTACGACGTCGGTGCCGCGCGGCGGGCGTGGCGGACTGAGCGGTCACCGGCGGGCTGACGCGCGGGTCGCCAGGGCGCTCCGCCCACCGGCAGGACGCGTTCGGAGGATTCACCTGCGTGAAGATGGGGGAATGAAGCACCCCGCAACAGACCCATACGTCCCCGATCTCGGAGGGAGCAGTGCGTCGAAGCGCAGGCAGGGTGCGGTTCGTGGTGAGCTGTCTCGGTGCGGTGCTGGCCCTCGGCGCGATGGCGTCCGAGGCCGCTGCGGGCCCGCTCGTCCGGGAAGCGGGACGCTGTGAGACCCAGCAGCTGTCGGGGCCCTTCGAGCCGTGGCTCGACCCCGCGCGGTACACGCCCGTCCATGACGGCGGGCTCGAGCGCCGCGGGGAGGGCTGGAAGCTCAGGGGCGGCGCCGCCCCGGCCGCGGGCAACGAGCCGTGGACGGTGGCCGACGAGAACGACAGCCGCTCCCTGCTGCTGCCTGCCGGCTCGAGCGCCACGTCGCCCGTCATCTGCGTCGGCCTGGCCGAGCCGACCCTGCGCTTCTTCGCCCGCAGCTCGGGCGGCCTGATCGCCAAGCTCGAGGTGGAGGTCCTGTACGAGGACGCCCTGGGCAACGTGCACGCGATGACCATCGGCACGGACTCCGGCGGGCGCTGGCATCCCACCGCGATCATGCCCGTCCTGGCCAACCTCCTGCCGCTCCTCCCGAACGACCAGACCCCGGTCGCCTTCCGCTTCACCGTCCTGGGCGACGCGGACTTCCATATCGACGACGTGTACGTCGATCCGTGGTGCCAGCGCTGAGCTGCGCCTGACGGCGTCCCGGCGAAGCGCGCTCGTCACTTCCACAAGCCACTCGTCGCCCCCGGGTGGCGCGCGGATGGGCGGCGCGGATACTGCCGCGTATGAGCACGGGATTCCTCTGGGACGAGCGCTACGCCTGGCATGACACGGGCACGGGCGCCGGCTTCATGTCGGCCGGCGGGCTCGTCGAGCCCGAGATGCACGGGGAGAGCCCGGCGACCAAGCGTCGGTTCCGGAATCTCCTCGACGTCACGGGCCTGCTCGGCCAGTGCGTGCAGCTCAGTCCCCGTCCGGCCACGGACGAGGAGATCCTGCGGCTGCACACGCCCGAGTACGTCCAGCGGATCAAGGACCTCAGCGCGGCAGGCGGCGGCGACGGCGGCGAACTGGCCCCGTTCGGCGCCAACGGGTACGAGGTCGCCGCGCC
>CADCWC010000412.1 GCA_902806305.1 uncultured Thermoleophilia bacterium
GCCGCGCCGGCCTGCGCGTCGCCGTCGGCCACGGCCGCGGCCTCCTCCACGCCCGGCCCGACGCCGACGGCCACCTGCTCGAGCACGGGCGTGGCGCCCTCGGCCAGCCCGGCGAGCCCCTTCTTCTTGCGCCGCCGGTTGCGCCGGCCGCGGCCCTTCGGGAAGTTGCGCAGCAGCTCGCGGGAGAGCGACGACGGCTTGCGGGCCATCCGCGCGCGGGCGCCGCGGATGACCTCCATGGCCTCCGGCGTGTGGGCGACCGCCGCCGCGAGCAGCGCGGCGGACAGGCGGCGGTCCTGCTTGCGCGAGGCGTGGACGAGCCGGCGCGCGTTGCGCGCGTGGGCGCCGCCGCTCGAGTTGACGAGCAGTCCGAGCAGCCGCTTGGTCTCGGGCCAGCGCTGGACGGCGTACTCCTCGTGGACGTCGCGCGTCATGTCGGCCAGGTCCCAGATCCACTGGTTGGCCTGGTCACGGCGCCCGATCCGCTTCTCGGCGAGCGCCTGCAGGAGCACCTTCACGCCCTCCCGCCGCTCGTCGCGCGGCCAGGCCGCAACGATGTCGACCGAGGACTGGAAGGCCTCCGCGTCGCGCGCGGCGGCGATCTCCTGCAGCGCGCGCAGGCGCAGCGGTGCGGCCTTGTTGCGTTCGAGGGCGGAGAGCAGGAAGCGGCGCCGGAGCTCGCCCGAGCGGTCGAAGTGCAGCATGGCCCGCGCGCGGCGCCAGCCGCTCGTGGCCACGCGCGCGCCGGCGAGCGCCGCCCACATGTGCTGCTCGCCCCAGTCCAGGTGCTCGACCGCGATCCGCCACAGCTCGCGCTCGAAGACCTCGTGGCGGGCCTCCTCCTGGGCGGCCACCGGGACGACGCGGCGCTCCACGCGCACCCGCCGCCCGCGTCCCCGCCGGACGGGGCCGACGACGATCGCGCCGCCGCGATAGACGTCGCGGTCCAGGAGGGAGTGGAGCGTGACGACGGGGTCGTCGTTGCGGGTCTGCGGCGCGACGAAGTCGACGACGACGCCGGCCTCCTTGCCCAGGTGCCGGCGCGTGACGCGCCCGACGCGCTGCTGGTAGATGCGCCGCGACGCGGTCGGCGCCAGGTGCATGCAGACCGTCGCCCGGGGCGAGTTCCAGCCTTCCGCGAGCAGCTGCGCGTTGACGAGCACGTCGACCTCGCCGCGCTCGTACGCCGCGAGGATCGACGCGAGCTCCCGCTTGGGCGTCTCGCCCGACACGGCCTCGGCGTTGATGCCCTCGTCGCGCAACGCGGTGGCGACGTTGTACGCGTGGCGCACGCCCGCCGCGTAGATGACGCCGGGCACGCCGGAGAAGCGCGTCTTGTACAGGTTGGCGATCGCCATGTTGAACGGGAGCTGGTCCAGCAGCTCGGCGAGCAGCTCCTGGTCGAACTCCACGTCGACGTCGCCGCGGCGCAGCGGCACCTTCGCGATCGTCTTGACCTGCGGGCCGGGCGCGATCCGGATGCAGCGCAGCGGCGCAATGACGCCGCGGCGCGCGGCCTGCGCGAGGTCGAAGCGGGAGGTCTGCGTCGGGAAGAGGTCGGTGACGTGGCGCGCGATGAGCGCGCCCGTCGCGGTCATGCCGATGAAGACGGGACCCGTCCACTCGCGGATCGCGGCGGAGGTCTTCTCACCGAGCGCCGTGTGGGCCTCGTCGCAGATGACCACCGTGTAGCTCGGGGAGATCCGGCCCGCGTTGCGGACGAACCACTGGTAGGTCTCCACGGTCACGGGGCCGCCCGCGGCACCGATGCGGTTGTTGTGCTCCGAGCCGAGCAGCGGCTCGCTCTCGCGCTCGCCGTAGCCGCGGTCGCGCAGCTCGCCGAGGAACTGGTCGACGAGGTTGCGCCGGTGGGTGAGGATGAGGACGCCGCCCGTGCGGTTGGCGTCGACGAAGCCCATGGCGGCCACCGTCTTGCCGGCGCCCGTCGCGTGCTCGAACCAGAAGCGCTTGCCCGCGTTGGGATCGTCCCCGGCGAGCTCGTCGACGTCCTCGTCGACGTCGTCCTCGTCCGACAGGTCCTCGTACGCGTCGGCCTCGTCGTCCTCCGCGGACGCCTCGACGACGTCGAGCGCGTCCCCCGCGGGCTCCTCGTCCTCGTCGTCCTCGTCGTCCTCGTCCGGCGGGGCGAGCGCGACCAGGTCGTCCTCGTCCTCGTCGAGGTCGTCCTCCTCGTCGAAGTCCGGCTCGTCGTCGTCCTCGGCGTCGGCCTCCGGCTCGGGCGGGGTGTCCGGCTCGAGCTCGAGCTCGGACTCCGGGACCTCGTCCACGGCCAGGACGGGCGCGCCCACCGGCGGGGCGACGGCGCTGCCGTTGCCCTGCTGGAGGGTGAGCAGCGCCGCGAGCGTGCCCGAGAGCGCATCGACCTGGTGCGGGTTGAGCGACGTCCCGTCCGCCAGCCGGGGCTCGTCCTCGGAGAGCACGCGCTCCAGGCCGAGCAGCAGGGAGTAGCGCCGGCGCCACTTGGTCGACGGGATCGGCAGCCCCTGCTCGATCTCCCGGAGCGCCAGGTCCAGCGCACGGCGGCGTGCCGTTCCGGGCGCGAGCGCGAGCGCCGGGTCCTCGCCCGCGTGGAGGAAGACCTCGCGGGTGAAGGACTCGGCCTCCGCGATGCGGTCCGAGGAGGGAAGCGGGGCGGCGGGAGCCGCCACGGACGTGGCGTCGGCCATGGAAGGCGAGAGAGACCTGGGGGAGCGAGTGGCCCGGCGGGCGGCGAACGTGCCACCGGGCGCGACCTGTGGACCGGGCACCACCCCGGAGGGACTTGGGCGGGGGACCTCCCAGAAGCTGCTGCTCCCCGCCGCGTGGTGCCTCGCACGATACCGCAACGCTCGACGGAAGCGGCGCGGACCCCTTTGCGTACCCTGGCAGGCGGCATGCCCCGCCGCCGCCTGCTCGCCTCGCTCGCCGCCCTCGCGCTCGTCGTGGTGGTCGCCGTCGGCCTGCTGCAGAGCTCGCCGCAGGAGTCCGGCGCGCGGACCGACGCACCGTCGCCCGAGGAGGTCCGCGAGCTCCTCGCGGGGGCCCCCGCCCCGCTCGCGGGGCTGCACCGGCAGGCCAACCTGCTCCTGCCGGGCGAGGAGCGTGCGCTGCAGGCGCGGCTGCGCGAGCTGCGCGGCCATCCCGTCGTGGTGAACAAGTGGGCCTCGTGGTGCGGGCCGTGCCGCGCGGAGTTCCCCGCCTTCCAGCGCGTGAGCGCCGACCGCGGCAAGGAGGTCGCCTTCATCGGCCTCAACTCGAGTGACACTCCCGCCCCGGCGAAGGACTTCCTGCGCCGCTTCCCGCTGTCCTTCCCGAGCTACGCCGACCCGCGCCTGAAGGCTGCCCAGGCGCTCGGGATCGCCGCGACGTTCCCGATGACCGCCTTCTACGACGCCCGCGGCAACCAGACGTTCATCCACCAGGGCCCGTACCTGGACGCGGAGGCCCTCGAGGAGGACATCGACCGCTACGCCCTCGGCAGGTCCTGACGGACATGTCGCAGCTGCGCGTCGACGCCCTCAGCGGCCTGCGGGTCCTCGTCGCCCCGGAACGCTCGGGGCGGCCGGGCGGGATGCCCGAGGTGGCCCCGCCGGAGGCCATCGACCGGGAGGCCGACCCGTTCGCCCCCGGCCACGAGGACCGCACCCCGCCCGAGGTCCTGCGCCTCGACGGGCCCGACGGGACGTGGCGGGTCCGCGCCTTCCCGAACCTCTTTCCCGCGGTGGTCCCCGACGCGCCGGAGCCCGAGCGCGACGCCCGCCCCGAGCTCTTCGGCGTCCTGCGGGCCAGCGGCGCCCACGAGGTCATCGTCAACACCCCCGACCCCGTCGTGTCGCTCGCGCAGGTCGATGCCGAGCAGGCCGCGCTCGCCGTGGAGGGCTGGCGCCGGCGGATGCGCCACCACATGGAGGCGGGCGCGTCGTACGTCCACCTGCACGCCAACGAGCGCCCGGAGGGCGGCGCCTCCCAGGCCCAC
>CADCWC010000413.1 GCA_902806305.1 uncultured Thermoleophilia bacterium
GCCGCACGTCACCAGCCGCCGCTTTGCCCTCAACGACGGCACCCTCGACCACGACGCAGGACCCGAGCGACGCCAGACCGTGCGCGGCGTCCAGTCGGCGGGTAGCGACGCGGGAGCCTGGTGTCCGTCGGGGATCGCGGGCGTGCCCGATCTGCCGCCCGATCAGCGGCGGGAGGACGGGTTGGCGCTGACGTTCACGTCGGCGCCGTTGGCGGAGCCGCTGGAGATCCTGGGCTTTCCGGAGCTGACGTTGGCGGTGGACGTCGACCGGCCGCTGGCGCTGGTGGCGGTGCGGCTGTGTGCGGTGGCCCCCGACGGCGCCTCGCTGCTGGTCAGCCGCGGGCTGCTGAACCTGACCCACCGCGACGGCCACGACCAGCCCGCCGTGCTGGAGCCGGGGCGGCGCTACAGCGTCTCGGTGCGGCTGAACGCCATCGCCCAGATCGTGCCTGCCGGGCACCGGCTGCGGGTGGCCGTCTCGCCGACCTACTGGCCGCACGCCTGGCCCTCACCCGAGCCCGTCACCCTCGGCCTCCACACCGGCACCAGCCGGCTCGACCTCCCCGTCCGCGCACCGCGGCCCGAGGACGCCGACCTGGCCCCGTTCCCGCCCGCCGAGCTGGCCGAGCCGGTTGCGTTCGAGAGTCTCGGGGAGGCGACATCGCGGCGGGTCACCGAGTGCGACACGGGCGCGGGCGGGACCGAGGTGCGCCTCGTGGTCGACATCGCCGAGGCGGTCCGACTGGTGGAGGCGGACCTGACGCGGTCGAGCCGGAACGTCGTGACGTACGCCGTCCGGGAGGGCGATCCGCTGTCGGCCTCCGTCCGCTCGGACTGGACCCTGACGCTGGGGCGCGGCGACTGGCAGATCCGGGTCGAGACCACGAGCCTGATGACGGCTGACGGGGAGGCGTTCCGGGTCACGAACACCGTGGACGCCTACGAGGGCGAGACCCGCGTGTCGGCCAGGACGTCGGCCGCGACGATTCCCCGCGACCTCGTCTGACGGCCGCTCAGTACCCCCGGCTCCAGGCTTTCACGCGGTCCGGGCGGAGCGTGACGATCGTGCGCAGCTGCGGCCATGAGGCGATGTACGGCTCGACCTCGGCCGCCGGGATGTAGCGCCGCGTGATCCGGCGGATCTCCTCCGAGATCTCGTCGTCGTCACCGGTCGTGACCTCCGCGTGCCCGTGCATGATCACGCCCGCGTAGGGCGGCGCCGCCTCCTGGACGGAGAACGCGAAGCGCGGGTCCCGCTTGATGTGCCGCACCCAGTGACGCGTCTCGGTGGTCCAGACGTGGACGGCCGTGCCGTCATAGCGGAACCACAGCGGCACGACGCGCGGTGCGCCGTCCGGCGTGGTCGTGCCGAGCACGCCGAGCAGGCCCGGGTCCTGCCGGTCGAGGAAGGCCTGGACGTCCCGGTCATCCATCTCGAGCACACGGCCATCCTAACCAGGTGGCACTCGCCCGACGTGCGTTCGTGTGCTCATGGGCACGAGGCTCTGCCCGCACCGTATGGTGCGCCTCGTCGGACCGACCCACACGGTCCGGCTCAGCGAGCCGAGCCAGGTGGAGATCGCGATGCCGGTAGATTGACCCGCACGGCGGGCGTGGCGGAACGGCAGACGCGCCGGGTTTAGGTCCCGGTGGGGGAGACCCCGTGGAGGTTCAAGTCCTCTCGCCCGCATGACCTTCGCGCGCTGGTCGCCGCCTTCGCGACGCGCGGCGGCCGCCGGGTGTCAGCGAAACCGGCCTTCCCCGCGTCGGGGGACGGTCACGACGCAGCCCGCTCAAGGAACGTCTCCGGGAGCGCGTCGGCGTGCGCCTCGAACATCGCGTCGGCGAGCGACCAGATCTCGTCCAACGACAGGCGGGAGAGGCGCGGGTCGAGCATCAGGGCGTGGTAGACGTGGTCCCGATCGCCCGTCACGGCGGCCCGCGCCGTCAGCTCGACGACATTGCCGTACGTGCGGTTCAGAGCCGCGAGCTGTGGCGGCAGGTCGCCGATGCGCGTCGGCTGCACGCCCGCCCGGTCGACGAGGCACGGCACCTCGACGCAGAGGTCCTCGGGGAGGTTCGTGATCAGCCCGGTGTTGCGCACGTTGCCGTAGACGACCGCCGGCTCGTTCGTGACCAGCGAGTTGATGATGTCGGCGGCGTACTCGTGCGAGCGCTCGAACGGCGGGAGCGCCGATCCGCGTCGGAGCGCGTCGGCGGTGTGCTCGAACCGCACCAGGTTCTTCTCGGAGCGGCGGACGTACTCGTCGACCGGGATCCGGAAGCGCTCGACGAGCTCCGGCCGGTCGAGGAACCACGGCAGGTACTCGGCCGAGTGCTCGGAGGACTCGGTCGGGAAGTAGCCGAGCCGGCGGAAGAGCTCGACGCGCACCCGCCGCTGCAGCTCCGGGTCCGACTCGACGCGCTCGCGGAGCCGTGGGTAGAGATCCTCCCCGCCGCGCTCGAAGCGCAGGATGAAGGACTGATGGTTGATGCCTGCGCCGACGAACGTGACGTCCTCGAACGGGACGTCGATGAGCTCGGCCATGATCCGGGTCGTGCCCTGCACGGAGTGGCAGAGGCCGACCACGTTCCGGAGCCGCGTACCGAGGTAGGTGGCCATGCAGTTCATGGCCATCGGGTTCGTGTAGTTCAGGAGCCAGGCCTGCGGACACAGCTCCAGCATGTCCTCCGCGATGCCCCACATGACCGGGATCGTGCGCAGGGCGCGGAACACGCCGCCCACGCCGCTCGTGTCGGCGATCGTCTGCGTGACGCCGAAGCGGCGGGGCACGTCGAAGTCGACGAGCGTGGCCGGGTGGCCGCCGACCTGGACCATGTTGAGCACCACGTCGGCCCCGTCGAGCGCCACGCGACGGTCGAGGGACGCCTCGACCGTCGCCGCGCCGCCGAACTCACGGGCGGCATAGCGCCCCACCGCCTCGGCCGCGTCGAGCCGAGCCGGGTCGATGTCGTGGAGCGCCAGCGTGCAGCCCCGGAGGGCCGGCATCGACAGGATGTCGCCGATCAGCGTGCGGGTGAAGACGACGCTGCCGGCGCCGACGAAGGCAATGCGAAGCGGCATGGGTGCTGTCCTACGTCGGGGCGGCTCGGTGTGGGTGACCACTCCGGAGAGCGACGTGCTCGCTCATCCTTCCGTGCGCGCCAGGAACCGGAAGGGGCGCGTCATGAGCCCGTAGAAGCTCTCCGACGGACGGGGGAGGAAGCCGAAGCGGTAGTCGCCGGAGAACATCAGCGTGCCGGCCATCCCGTCGTCGCTGAGCCACTTCGCGGGCATCTGTGGCAGGTAGGCGACGTGTTCGCCCTCCCAGTCGTCGTCGAAGTGGACGACGCCCCACGGCCCCCACGGCGTCGGCCCCTCGAGCACCTTCAGCTCGCGGCGGCGGTGCCACGTGTCGCGCGCCACATCGCTCGGGACGTCCCAGTTGTGCGGCGTGGAGTCGCTGCCGAGCGTGAGGATGAACCGACCGAGGCCCCGGTTCCAGACCATCGTCGGATGACCGACGAACCCGGGGTCGCTGTAGATCGGCGTCGCCGCCTCCTCGGACTCGACCCACACCGGCTCGGTCTCCCGGTGCCCCGCCCCCTCGCCCGCCCAGAACCGCCACCTCGAGCGATCGAGGACGTCCTCGCGTGGCGCCCGAGCCAGGTACACGTGGTCGCCGCCCTCCCAGTTGCCGTCGTTGGAGATCGCGTAGACATGGTCGCCGAGCCACGCGGGCACGCCCGTGTAGCCGGGGCCGAAGCCGACGAAGGCGAGTCCGGCGAACCGTGGTCCGAAGAAGTAGGGCGTGTCCCCGTCGGGGACGTTGTGCCAGGTGGCGCCGGCGTCGTCCGTGTACATGAATGCCGCCACGCCCGCGTGCTCGGACATCGCGTCGACGAAGAACGCCTCGTCGCCCGCCTTCCGAGGGTGCGCGCCGTCGCCCGCCAGCTCCCACGCCTCGCCGGTGC
>CADCWC010000414.1 GCA_902806305.1 uncultured Thermoleophilia bacterium
CTCCACGAGCCCGACCGTCACGCCCGGGGACTGATCGCGGCGTCGCCGCGGGAGCGCGCCTTCGTCGCTGTCGGACAGGTCCCCGGCGGCGATGCCGTCACCCTGCGACCGACCGATCGGCCGCATGGCCCCTTCCCGGTGCTCGCGGCGGGCCCGGGGCGCGTGACGGACGTCCTCTGGTCCCCGACGGGCGACCGCGTGCTCGTGGTGCGGAGCGACGACCTGCTCCTGATCGACCGGGCCCGTGGTCGCGTCCGGACGATCCCGGGCTTCCTGGACCGCTACGCCGGCACGCCGCGCTCCCCCGCCCGCGTCCGCGGGTGGTGCTGCGCGCCCTGAAGTCGCCCGGCGGCTGCGACCGAGATCAGACGGCGGGGCCGGCCGGCACGAGCTCGCAGCCGTACTCGGCGCGCCCGAAGGCCCGTGGCACCCGCCGGACGACCACGAGCCCGAGCTGCTCGCCGCCGTCCCGGAGGACGACGCGGTCGCCCGGTCGCAGCGTGTCCGCCGCACCGAAGCGCACGCCCGTCGCCGAGCGGTCGAGCAGCCGCACGGCTGCGGCCGGGCGGAGGTCCGTCGGCGAGGCGGCGAGGCGGACGCGACGACCGCCCTCGTCGCGGCGCTCGTGCCGTCGGGCGGACAGGTCGACGGCGCGCAGCAGGTCGAGCTCGAGCACCTCGAGGGCCATCCCGTCGCCCGCCGGTCGGCGGTCGGAGACGGCGAAGCTGAGGGCCAGCCGCAGGCCGCGTCGGACGCCGACGTGGAGGACCTCGTCGCTCGCCACGGCACCGTCGGCCGTGACGACCGTCACGCGGCTGCCTCGCACCTTCACCACGCGCAGCGGCACGTCGGTCCAGTCGTCACGCCAGCCGAGCAGCTCGTCCCCGGACTGGAGCGCCGTCCGAGGCAGCGCGCGGCGCTCCGTCACCGCGCGGGACTCCTCGGCCCCGTGATCGTCGAGGGGACGATCCCGCAACGAGAGGCCGGGCGTCCGCAGGCTCGTCACCGTGGCTCCGCGACGACGACGGGGGACGGGAACAGGCGGCCGAGCGTCCCCGCGGTGACCCCCACGGGGCGACAGCGGAAGGACGGACGACCGAAGGAGGTCGAGGCGGCCCGCAGGACCCGGAGACGCAGTGGCACGCGGTTGCCGTCGAAGCGGACGAACACGACGAGCTCCTCGCCGCCCGTGAGCGCGGCTTGCAGGTGGACCGTGACCTCGCCCCCGCCGTTCTCGACGAGGCGGCACGGCAGCTGTCGGCTCGGCAGTCCCGACCGGGCGTGGACGGCGGTCCCCTCCGCGGTGCGCTCGACCCGCGCGGGGTCGGCGCCGGGGACGACGGCGCTCTCCCGCACGACGAGCTCGAGCAGGTCGACGACCGCGCCGGGCTCGATGCCGAGGACCTCGAACGCGACGGTCAGGCGGATCGCCTGGGGTCCCAGCGAGGCGGTCAGCTCGTCGCCGACCTCGACGCGGTCCTTCGGGACCGTGGCAGTGGCCCACTCCGGGGCGACATGGTCGAACGTCAGCCGCAGGGTCGCGCCGGCCGTCGTCTCGGCGATCACCGCCGAACCCGGACGGGCGACGCGGCGGAGGTCGATCTCGGAACGAAGGCTCATGGTCACGTTGTACGTTCCGCAATCCTCTTCGTCCCGCGAGCCTGATGCGGGTTTCCGGAGGTTCGCCCGGGTCAGTCGGGCAGCGGGTCCGGCGCGAAGGCCACCCCGACCGTCCCGGGACCCGCGTGGGCCCCGACGACGGCGCCGATCGTCGTGACCGGTTCGAGGACGACCTCGGGGCGCGCCGCCCGGATGGCGGCCGCGAGCTCCTCGGCCCGGTCGGCCGCCGCGGCGTGGGCCACGATCGCCCGCAACCCGTGGCCCGCGGGCGTTCGTGCGCCGAGCTCCTCCACGAGCGCCTCGAGCGCCTTGCGACCGCCGCGCACCCGCCGCACCGGCCGGACCTCGCCGTCCTCGACGGCCAGGATCGGCCGCACGGAGAGCAGGCCGCCGACGAGGGCGCGGGCCGCACCGATGCGCCCGCCGCGCCGCAGGTACTCGAGCGTCTCGACGGAGAAGACCACGCCCGCGTGCCGTCGGAACCGCTCGAGCCAGCGCTCGACCCCGGCCACGTCCGTGCCGTCATCGAGCAGCCGCTGGACGCCGATCACGGTCAGCCCGAGCAGCACCGCCACGGCACGGGTGTCGACGACGGTGACGCGCTCACCGTACGACGCGGCACCGAGCCGCGCGCTCTCGACCGTGCCGGACAGCTCGCCCGACAGGTGCAGCGAGACGACGTGGTCGTAGCGCTCGAGCAGCTCCCCGTAGACCTCCCCGAACGCGCCCGGTGAGGGCTGCGAGGTCGTCGGGGTCGCCGGCGTGGCGGCCAGGAGACGGTAGAACTCCTCGGCGGGCAGGTCGACGTAGTCGCGGAACGTCCGATCGCCCACGTGCACGCTGAGCGGCACCATCCGCCAGTTCGCGTGCTCGGCGGGACCGTCGGGAAGATCCGCCGTCGAGTCGTAGACGACGGCCGTGTTGGCGGCGTTCAGCTCCACGGCTACTCGGCCGCGAGCAGCAGCGGGTAGTGCGGCTGTCCACCGGCCTGCACGTCGATCTCCGCCTCGGGGTGCGCCTCGACGAGCGCGGCCACGGCGGCCGCCACGTCGCCGTCGGCCTCGGCGCCCGTGAGGACCGTCAGGACCTCCCGTCCGTCCTGCAGCAGGCGGCTCGCGACCTCCGCCACGACGCGCTCCGCCGAGACGTCCGACACCACCACGCGCCCGTTCACCAGGCCCATGAAGGCGCCCGTCCGGACGGCGAGCCCGTCGACGGTGGCATCGCGCACGGCCCGCGTGACCTCCCCCGTCACGACGGCGGCCGCCGCCGTCGTCATGGCCGCGGCGTTCGCGTCGAGCGGGGCGGTCGGATCGTAGGCCACGAGCGCCGCCAGCCCCGCCGGGATCGACGCCGTCTCGAGCACGCGCGTCGGCACGGCGGCGGCGCGGGCCGCGGCCTGCGCGGCCAGGATCACGTTGCGGTTGTTCGGGAGGACCACCACGCCGTCGGCCGCGCACGCCTCGACGGCGGCCAGGATCTCCGCCGTGGAGGGGTTCGTGGTCTGCCCGCCGCGCACGACACCGCGCGCGCCGAGCTCGGCCGCGAGCGCCGCGTTGCCGTCACCCGCGACGACGCACACCACGTCGCAGGGCCGGTGCTCGCCCGCCACCAGTCGCAGCGTCGGACGACCGGACGGCGTCGGCTCCACCCGGTCGGCCAGGCGCTCCGTGCGCTGCTCGATCTGGGCGTGCATGTCGGCCACGTCGACGCCGCCGAGCACCCCCATGGCCGTGGCCAGGCTGAGGGCCCGGCCGGGGTCGTCCGTGTGCACGTGGACCTTCGTGGCGTCCGCGTCGCCGACCACGATCAGGCAGTCCCCGAGCGGCTCGAGGTCGTGCTCGAGCGCGACCGGGTCGACCGCGCCGCCGCTGACCACGAAGTTCGTGCAGTACCGGTAGGCGGACCCCTCCTCGTGCGCCTGCTCGACGGTGCGCGAGGGGCGCACGCCCCCCTCGGTCGCCGGCGCGACGAGCGGTCCGGCGGTCGGCGTCTCGCCGCGCAGCCCCGCGACGGCGCCCCGCAGGATCTCGACGAGCCCGGCGCCGCCGGCGTCGACGACGCCCGCCTCGCGCAGCGTCTCGAGCTGCTCAGGCGTGCGGCGAACCGCGTCCGCCCCCCGCACGAGCACGCGGTCAAGGGCGCGCCCCAGGTCGACCCCCTCGACGGCCGCCGCCTCGGCCTCCTCGGCCAGCTCGCGCACCACGGTCAGCATCGTCCCCTCGACGGGTCGCCGCACCGCGCGGTACGCGGCGTCGGCCCCGGCGCGCAGCGCCTCCGCGACCCTCGCGGTGTCGACGACCGTCGCGCCGCCCAGGCTCCCGCAGACGCCGCGGACGATCTGCGACAGGA
>CADCWC010000415.1 GCA_902806305.1 uncultured Thermoleophilia bacterium
CCGACCTACGTCAGCGCGTCGACGCCGCCGATCCCGCGCTGCCGCCGCTGCGGATCGGGGTCGCCCACGGCCCCGCGACGCCCCGCGGCGGCGACTGGTTCGGCGCGACCGTCAACCTCGCCAGCCGGATCACCGAAGCCGCCAAGCCCGGCCAGCTGCTCGCGACCGAGGCCGTCACCGAACAGGCGCAGGGCGAGGAGTGGAAGCGGCGGCGCAAACGCTCGCTACGAGACGTCGACGGGAGGCTCAGGCTGTACTCGTACGAGGGCGACGGCCGCGATTGATCAGGCGACGCGCTCGCCGTCGACCCACGTCTCGGCGCCCTCGGCTGCGTCGAAGCACAGGTGGCTGCGCGCCTTGAGCGTGTCCTCCAGGGGATCCTCGTACGACCACGCGGCGTCCTCGATCCTGCTTCCGCCGACGCGCGCCGTCCAGTAGCTCGCGACGCCCTTGTACGGGCAGACGGACCGTGTGGCGCTCGGCTCGAGCAGGTCGGTCCGGACGTCGTCCTGCGGCAGGTACCAGCGGTTCGGCAGCCCGGTCTCCGACACGAGGACCGGCCGATCGCTCTCGGCCAGCACGACGTCGCCGGCCACGACGCGCACCCGCCGGCTCGACTGGCGGGCGTCGACGCGGTGGTACGGATCGCGCAGGTGCCCCACGACCTCCTCGTCCTCGTCGAACCACGCATCCATCGCATCCCACTCCACCGTCACACGACCGCGCAGCCAGCCCGCCTCCGGCGGCGGCTGCTCGAAGCCCCACGCCGCGTCCTCGGCCACGCGGTCGGCGACCCGCAGCGTCCACCGCGTTTCCGGCCCCTTGTGCGGATCTGCGTCGCCGGGGCGGTTGTCGACGAGCACGTCGTCGCGGATGTCCTCGAGCGGCACGAACAGCTGCGGAAGCCGGCCGGTCTCGTGAAGCAGCCGACCACGCCGGGTGTCGAGAACGGTCTCGCCGCCGAGCACCGCCCGCACACGACGCGGGAACGACGCGAGCAGCAGGCGGTGTGGCGGCCCGACGACCGTGTAGTTGACGGTGTCGGGAGCCTCGGCGGCGAGCGGCCCGTCGGCGAGCGTGAGGCTCACACGTCTCCCCTCGTCGTCCCGCCGTGCTCGGCGGCCTGACGTTCGGCCTCCTTACGGCCCGGGTGATCGGGCGGCAGGTCGTGCGGGCTGATCTCGTCATGCGCCTCGGGCGTGTCGCCGAGCGGCGTCTCATCGTCGGGCGTGAACGGGCCGAGCGGCTCGTCGTGCGCCTGATCGTGCGGAGGTGCCGCCGGCCGCTCCCGCGCGTCGTCGTCGTCCATACCCGACGGGGTGCCCACGCCGCGCGGGCTTCGAACAGGCTCGGCACGTGGGCGGTTGGCACCGCTCAAAGCGGGGAAGGGCCACGGACATGAGGCGCTTGGTGACGGTCACGACGCTTGCTCTGGTTTCGCTCGCCGGGTGCGGAGACGACAACGACGACGAACGGGCGAACCGCACGACCGAGGCACCGGCCGCGCAGTCGCAGCCGCCTCTGACCGTCGAGCTGCGAGGAGCCGAGCCCACGGTCAGCGGGACCGTCGAGCTGACCGAGCAGGGCGGCGCCGTGCAGATCGCCGTCGACGTGCGCGGGCTGGAGCCGGGCTTCCACGGCTTCCACGTCCACCAGAAGGGCATCTGCGACCCGGACGCGCGCGACGAGGGCGAGCCCGCGCCCTTCTCCTCGGCTGCCGGCCACTTCCAGGGCGACGGTGGGCGCGACCACGGTGAGCACGCAGGCGACCTGCCGACGTTGTACGCGGGTGAGGACGGTCGCGCTCGGCTCACGGTCACGACGGACCGGTTCACGCTCGGCGACCTGCGCGACGCCGACGGCAGCGCGGTGATGGTCCACGCGATGCGTGACAACCAGGCCAACGTGCCGGATCGGTACGAGAGCGGGGGCGACGCCGGCCCCGATGCCAAGACGCTCGACACGGGCGACGCGGGCGACCGCGTCGCGTGCGGCGCGATCGAGCGCTGACGGCGACGACCGGACGCGGGAGCGCGCCCGCTCGCCCGGCGCCGGTTTTGGACCGGCGGACCGCGGGGCACCGCCGAGCGATGAGGCGCACACGCTGGCTCTCGGTCGTCCTACTGAGCCTGTCGCTCGCCGCGTGCGGCGGCGACGGCGATCGTGAGGGCCCGGTCGCGACGACGGGCGGGCGCGACCTCCCGGCACCCGAGCGGTCCGGAGGTGAACCCGTGGTCGAGACGGTCGCGACGGGGCTCGAGGTCCCGTGGGAGATCGCGTTCCTCCCGGACGGGAGTGCGCTCGTGACCGAGCGTCCCGGCCGCGTGCGCCTGCTCGGCGCCGACCGGAAGCTGCGCGACGAGCCGGTCGCGGAGATCGACGTCTCGGCCGAGGGTGAAGGCGGACTGCTCGGGCTCGCGACCGATCCTGCGTTCGACCGCAACCGCTTCGTCTACCTCTACTACACGACCGCCGACGGGATGCGCCTGGCACGCCACCGGTACCGCGACGGGCGCTTGACCGAGGACGCGGTCATCCTCGACGGGATCGACGCCGGCCCGATCCACGACAGCGGCCGCATCGCCTTCGCCCCGGACGGCCGGTTGTACGTGCTCACCGGGGACGCCGGCCGGGAGGATCTGGCCCAGGACGAGGAATCGCTGAACGGCAAGGTCCTACGGCTCGATGCCGAGCAGTACCGGGGCGAGGGCGGCGACCCCGAGATGATCTCGCTCGGGCACCGAAACCCCCAGGGCCTCGACTGGGAGCCGCGCAGCGAACGCCTCGTCGCCACCGAGCACGGCCCGACCGGCGACGACGAGATCAACGTCATCCGCGAGGGCGAGAACTACGGCTGGCCCGAGGTCACCGGCGAGGATCACGGCGACTTCACCGCGCCGCTCGCCGTCTACGCAGAGACCATCGCCCCATCGGGATCGACCTTCGTCACGAGAGCGGGGTCGAGCTGGACCGGCGACTACCTCGTCGCCGCACTGGCCGGGCAGCAGGTCCGCCGCCTGACCATCGACGGCGACCGCGTCACCCGCAACGAGGCGCTCTTCGAGGGCCGCTTCGGCCGCATCCGCACGGTGGTCGAGGCCCGGGACGGTGCGCTGTACCTGCTCACGAGCAACCGCGACGGCCGCGGCGACCCCGCCCGCGAGGACGACCGCATCCTCCGTGTTGTCCCGCCACGTCGATGATCGCCATCCACCCCAAGGGGTAGGCCCTTCACAAGCGAGAAGAGAGGTGTGCCATGCCGGCCATCGAGCAGAGCATCCAGGTGGACGTCCCGGTCCGGACGGCCTACAACCAGTGGACGCAGTTCGAGGAGTTCCCGCGGTTCATGGAGGGCATCGAGCGCGTCGAGCAGCGCGACGACCGACACCTGCACTGGGTGGCGGAGTTCGGCGGCAAGCATCACGAGTGGGATGCGGAGATCACCGATCAGACGCCGGACCGGCGGGTGGCCTGGCGCGACGTCGAGGGCAAGACGAACGAGGGGTCCGTCGACTTCGAGCAGAGCGACGGCGGCACGTGCGTGACGGTGCGCATGGACTGGGAGCCGGAGGGGGCGGCGGAGAAGATCGGGTCCGCCCTGGGCTTCGACGAGCGGCGCGTCAAGAGCGACCTCGAGCGCTTCAAGGAGTTCATCGAGAGCCGAGGCGAGGAGACCGGCGCCTGGCGCGGTGACATCGGCGGCCCGCAGGCTTGAGCCTCGTCGCCGCGCTGCGCGGCGCCGCATGGGACGACAGCGGGCAAGCGGCGCCGTGCCACGACGCGGCCGGCGCCGCCGCGCCTGGGTAGGGCCGCGGGACACCACGAAAGAGGCCGTCCCATGGCACGTGAAGACAACATCGCCGCGCAGGAGAAGCTCGGCGAGCTCATCAACACCGGCGACCTCGACCGGCTGCACGAGGTGTTCGCCGAGGATGTCGTCGACCACGACC
>CADCWC010000416.1 GCA_902806305.1 uncultured Thermoleophilia bacterium
GCAGGACTTCATGGGGCTCGTCGACCACCTGCACGGGGCGGGCATCGGCGTGCTGCTCGACTGGGTGCCGTCCCACTTCCCGACGGACGAGCACGCGCTCGGCTACTTCGACGGCACGCACCTCTACGAGCACGCCGACCCGCGGCTCGGCTTTCACCCCGACTGGAAGAGCGCGATCTTCAACTACGGCCGCAACGAGGTCCGCAGCTTCCTGCTCTCGAGCGCCGCGTTCTGGCTCGACGTCTACCACGCCGACGGGCTGCGCGTGGACGCCGTGGCCTCGATGCTCTACCTCGACTACTCGCGGGAGCCGGGCGAGTGGATCCCGAACGAGTACGGCGGCAACGAGAACCTCGAGGCGGTCCGCCTGCTGCGCGAGCTCAACACGGCCACCTACGCCGACTTCCCCGGGGCGGAGGTCATCGCCGAGGAGTCGACCGCCTGGCCGGGCGTCTCGAAGCCGGTCGACCACGGCGGGCTCGGGTTCGGCTTCAAGTGGGACATGGGGTGGATGCACGACACGCTCGCGTACCTGGCGCTCGAGCCCGTGCACCGTCGCTACCACCAGGGGCAGATCACGTTCCGGGCCCTCTACGCGTTCTCCGAGAACTACGTGCTGCCGCTGTCGCACGACGAGGTCGTCCACGGGAAGGGCTCGCTGCTCGCCCGGATGCCGGGCGACGCCTGGCAGCAGTTCGCGAACCTCCGGCTGCTGTACGGCTACATGTGGGCGCAGGCCGGCAAGAAGCTCCTCTTCATGGGCGGTGAGTTCGGCCAGGGCCGCGAGTGGGACCACGAGTCGAGCCTCGACTGGCACCAGCTCGAGGTGCCGCTCCACGCGGGCGTCGAGCGGTGGGTGGCCCACCTGAACGACGTGATGGCGAGGACCGGCGCGCTGCACGAGCGCGACTGCGTCCCCGAGGGCTTCGAGTGGGTCGACGCCTCCGACGAGGCGGCGTCCGTGCTGAGCTTCCTGCGGCACGGCCACGCGGCGGACGAGGTCGTGCTCGCGGCCTTCAACTTCACGCCCGTGCCGCGGGCCGACTATCGCCTGGGCGTCCCGCTGCCGGGCCGGTGGCGCGAGCTCGCCTGCTCGGACGGGGCCGAGTACGGCGGATCCGGCGTCGGCCACCCGGAGGGCGTGGAGGCCGACGCCGTGCCCGCGCACGGGCGGCCGTGGTCGCTCGCGCTGACGCTGCCGCCGCTCGGCTGCGTCTACCTGAAGGCGCCCCCGACCGGATGACGCGCGTCTGGCCCGGCGCACCCACCCCTCTCGGCGCGACGTGGGACGGGGAGGGCGTCAACTTCGCGCTCTTCTCCGAGGTGGCGACGGCCGTCGACCTGTGCCTGTTCGAGGGCGCCGTCGAGACGGGCCGCGTGCGGCTCCCCGAGCGGACCGAGCACGTCTGGCACGGCTACCTGCCGGACGTCCGCCCCTGGCAGCGCTACGGCTTCCGCGTCCACGGCCCGTACGCGCCGCACGAGGGGCACCGGTGCAACCCGGCCAAGCTCCTGCTCGACCCCTACGCGAAGGCGTTGTCCGGACCGGTGACGCTCGGCGACGAGCACTTCGGCTACACGGTGGGCCATGCGGACGGGGACCTCTCCCGCGACGACCGTGACAACGCCGCCACGATGCCGAAGAGCATCGTCGTCGACACCGCCTTCACCTGGGGCGAGGACCGCCGGCCGGACCACCTGCTGCACCGGTCGCTGATCTACGAATGCCACGTGCGCGGGCTCACCCGGCTGCACCCGGACGTCGAGCCGAGCGAGCGCGGCACCTACCTCGCGATGGGGTCCGACCCGGTCGTCGATCACCTGACGTCACTCGGCGTGACCGCCGTCGAGCTCCTGCCCGTGCACGCCTTCGTGCGCGACCGCCACCTGGTCGACCGCGGGCTGACCAACTTCTGGGGCTACAGCTCGATCGGCTTCTTCGCGCCCGAGCCGGGCTACGGCTCCGGACCGCCCGGGAGCGAGGTGGCCGAGTTCAAGACGATGGTCAAGCGGCTGCACCGCGCGGGCATCGAGGTGATCCTCGACGTCGTCTACAACCACACCGGCGAGGGCAGCCACCTCGGCCCGACGTTGTCCTTCCGCGGCGTCGACAACGCGGCCTACTACCGCCGTCTGCCGGGTCAGCCGCGCTACTACCAGGACTTCACCGGTACCGGCAACAGCGTGGCCGTCACCCACCCGCGGGTGGTCCAGCTCATCCTCGACAGCCTGCGCTACTGGGTGACCGAGATGCACGTGGACGGGTTCCGCTTCGACCTGGCCAGCACGCTCGCCCGCGACGAGCACGGCGTCCGGTTCGCGAACTCGCTGTTCGACTACGCCCGCCAGGATCCGGTCCTGGAGCGCACGAAGCTCATCGCCGAGCCGTGGGACGTCGGCATCAACGGCTACCAGGTCGGCGCCTTCCCCCGCGGCTGGTCCGAGTGGAACGGCCGGTACCGCGACTGCGTCCGGCGATTCTGGCGCGGCGACCAGGGCCAGCTGCCCGAGCTCGCGGCCCGGCTCTCCGGGTCGAGCGACGTCTTCGGCCACAACGGGCGCGGCCCGGCCGCGTCGGTCAACTTCGTGACCTGCCACGACGGCTTCACGCTCGCCGACCTGACGAGCTACGAGCGCAAGCACAACGAGGCGAACGGCGAGGACAACCGCGACGGGACCGACGACAACATGGGCCTCAACTGGGGCGTCGAGGGGCCGACCGACGCGCACGGCATCCGGGCCCTCCGGACGCAGATGCGACGCAACTACCTGGCCACGCTGCTCCTCTCCCAGGGCCCGCCGATGCTGCTGGCCGGCGACGAGATCGGCCGCACGCAGCGCGGCAACAACAACGCGTACTGCCAGGACAACGAGATCAGCTGGGTCGACTGGAACCTCGACGCCGAGGCCCGCGACCTGTTGGCCTTCACGCGCCGCACCCTGCAGGTCGTCCGCTCGAACGCCGTCTTCGCGCGACGGCACTTCTTCACCGGGGAGGCGATCGGCGACGACGGTGCCCGGGACCTGCTCTGGATCCGGCCGGACGGAGCCGTCATGCAGGGCGCGGACTGGAGCGATCCGAACGGGCACGTGATCGGCATGCTGATCGACGGCCGGGCGGCCGACGACGTCGACGAGCGCGGCACGCGACGGGTCGGCGAGACGGTGCTCGTGATCCTGAACGGCGGACGGCGGACGCGACTGTTCACGCTGCCGGAGGAGCGCCAGGCCGGGACCTGGGAGCTGATCCTCGACACCGCCCGGCCGGTCACGCGCATGGTCCGCACGCCGGCCGTGTCGATCGTCTCGCACTCCCTGCTCGTGCTCCGCTTCGCCGCGGTGCGCACCTTCGGTGACGCCTGAGGCACCGTCCCGCCCGCCCTGGCGGCGTCCGCCGCGGGTCGCGCCCCACCACACCACCCGAGGAGTGTCGATGTCGACGATCCGTGCGGCTGCCGTGCAGCACGCGCCCGTGTTCCTGGACCTCGAGGCATCGATCGACAAGGCCGTCGGGCTGATCGGCGAGGCCGCGCGCGAGGGCGCGCAGCTGGTCGTGTTCGGCGAGACCTGGCTCCCGTGCTACCCGGCGTGGATCTTCGGGGCCGCCGGGTGGGACAGCGCGTCCGCCAAGCGGGCCTACGCGCGGCTCCTGGCCAACAGCGTGGAGGTCCCGGGCCCGGCGACGACGCGGCTGGCGGACGCGGCGCGGGTGAACGGCGTCCACCTCGTCATGGGGATCAACGAGCTCGAGCGCTCGTCGCGCGGGACGATCTACAACTCGCTCCTGACCATCTCGGCGCACGGCGAGATCCTCGGCGTCCACCGGAAGCTCGTCCCGACGCACGCCGAGCGGATCGTCTGGGGCATGGGCGACGGCAGCACCCTCCACGTCTTCGACACCGCCATCGGGCGCCTCGGCGGCCTGATCTGCTGGGAGCACTGGATGCC
>CADCWC010000417.1 GCA_902806305.1 uncultured Thermoleophilia bacterium
TCCGGGGCGTGATTGCGCCGCTGATGGTCCTGTTCGCCGTGGCGATCGCCTATCTCGTCTCGGTTCGCGTCGTCGGCTGGGCCGGCGGGGCGCTCGGCTACGCCGTGCCCGGCGAGCTGGAGCCGCTGATGGTCGTTCTGCTGCTCGGGGTGGTGACCGACTACGCGATCTTCTTCCTGTCCTCGTTCCGACGCCGTATCGGGATCGGTGACCCGCGGCTGGAGGCGGCCCGCACCGCCGTGGTGGACACCGGGCCGATCGTGGTCGTGGCCGGCGTGGTGGTCGCGGTCGGGACGGCCACGATGGCCGTCGCGGAGCTCGAGTTCTTCCGCGTCCTCGGACCCGGCATGGGCCTGACCGTGCTCACCGGCCTCGTCGTCTCCGTCACCTTGATCCCCGCGCTGCTGGCCGTCTTCGGCCGCGTGCTCTTCTGGCCCACCAGGATCGGGCACGGTGCCACGAGACCGCCTCGGCAGCTCCCGCACCGGCGGTCGAGCCTGTTCGCCGCGACACGCCCGCGACTGGTCGCACCACTCGTCGTGGTGGTCTGCACGGCAGTCCTCGTGGCGCTGGGCAGTGGCATGTCCCGCACCGCGCTCGGCTTCACGGTCATCCGCGGCCTCGGGCACGACACCGAGGCGCAGGTCGCCGCGCGCGCCGCCGCGGCCGGGTTCGCACCGGGCATCCTGGCCCCGACGGTGCTGCTCCTGGAGGAGGACGAGATCGTCCGCGAGCCGTTGGAGCTGATCCGCTTCGAGCAGCTCCTGGAACAGCAGCCGGGCGTGGCGGGAGTCATCGGTCCACGCGAGCAGCTCGTCGGTGTCCCGCTCGGTGCGGTCCTGGCCCGCAACGGCGACGCTGCGCGCTACGCGCTGATCCTGGACGCCGACCCCTTCGGGGCTCCCGGGATCGAGCGGCTCCGCCGGATCCAGCGCAGCCTGCCCGGGCTGCTGGCGGAGGCGGGGCTGTCGGGGGCGACCGTGAGCATCGGCGGCAACACCGCGCTCGCGCTGCAGACGGTCGACACGCTCCGCAGCGACCTGCTGCGGATCGCCGTCGTCGCGCTGCTGGCCAACTTCGTGCTCCTGCTGGCGTTCCTGCGCGCCCCGGTCGCCGCCCTCTACCTGCTGGGGGCGAGCGTCCTTGGACTGGCCGCCGCGCTCGGCCTCACGACCTTCGTCTTCCAGGGCCTCCTCGGCCAGGCCGAGCTGACCTACTACGTGCCGTTCGCGGCCGCCGTGCTGCTGCTTTCCCTGGGGTCGGACTACACCATCTTCGTCGCCGGGCGTGTCTGGCAGGAGGCCCGCGGACGGCCGCTGCGCGAGGCCGTGGCGGGGGCCGCGGCGGGAGCCGGCAGCGCGGTCACGGCGGCGGGAGCGGCGCTCGCGCTGAGCTTCGCGCTGCTCGCGATCGTCCCCCTCGACACCTTCCGGACGCTGGCCTTCGCCCTCGCGGCGGGCGTCGTCCTCGACGCGTTCGTCGTGCGCACGGTGCTCGTGCCGGCGCTGATCGCCACCGTCGGCGAGCGCTCCCGTTGGCCGTACGGCCGGTTCGGTCTGGGCGAGCCCGCCTGCGCCGCGCCAACCGCCCCCGCCTCGTCGGGCCGGGCGCCCATCGCCGCGTCCCAGGACTGAGCCGGGAGCCGGACCGTCAGGAGATGCTGAGGGAGCCCTCACCTGACGTGAACCATCCGGCCGTTAGGTTCCGAGAGGTCGACGACCCTGGAGGCATCATGCGCGGAACCGTTCGGACAGTGCTGGTCCTCGCCACGACCGGGTGCGTCGCGGCCGGCGCGCCGGCGCTCGCGCGCGCCGAGGTCACGCCGACGCGCGACGCCGTCGCCGCGGCGAGGGCGCTCGCCGATGACCCGACGCTGGTCACCTCGGCGGCGTTCACCGCCTTGCCGCCGTCCGGGAATCCGGCCGCAGTCTCCACGACGGCGCTCGGCGAGTTCCCGACCAGCGGTTCGAGCTACACGATCCTCAGCACCGGCAACGCCGCCGTCGCGACGTCACCGAACCGGGCCCCGGACACCAGCAGCGACAACGGTGGCGCGCCGATGCGCGGCGCCCGAGACGTGACGACGCTCCGCGTCGACTTCGACGTGCCGACGACGGCGAGCTGCCTGTCGATCCGTTTCCGCTTCTACTCGGAGGAGTTCCCGGAGTACGTCGGCGCGATCTACAACGACGCGTTCATCGCCGAGCTCGACGCGTCGACCTGGGACGCCTCCGGCACCACTCGCCCGGCGATCCGAGCGCCGCGGAACTTCGCGTTCGACACGCGTGGCAACCCGATCAGCGTCAACAGCGTCGGCCCGGTCTCCGTGTCCCGGTCCCAGGCGTCCGGCAGCACGTACGACGCCGCGACCCAGCGGCTCCGCGCCTCGACGCCGATCACCCCGGGCCCCCACTCGCTCTACCTGACCATCTTCGACCAGGGTGACCGGGCGTACGACTCGACGGTGCTGATCGACCGGCTGACGTTGTCGAACCTCACGCCGTGCGCTGCCGGCGCCGCGGCCGACCTCTCCCAGGGGACGCCCGTCGGAGCGATCACGCTCCCGAACGGACAGGTCAGCGTGCCGGCCGCAAACGTCTTCTCGCCCGCGCACTTCCGGGTGGACAACGTCGACTTCAGGCCGGAGCGACTCCGTTCCTACCGCCCCGTCACCGTCCGGGTCCGCGTACGTGAGACGCGCGACTACCTGGTCCGTGGCGCGAACGTGACCGTCAAGGCGGTCCCGGGCTACCTCCTGCGCGGCCGACCGACGGGCCGGACGGCGCGGAACGGTGAGGCGGTCATCCGGCTCTACCCGTCGCGGCGGCTCCGTCTCGTGAACGGCGGACGGCTCAATCTCTACGTCTGCGCCACGAAGATGGGCGCGAGCGAGGTCGCCGACGTGAGCGCGTGTCGCCTGGTCCAGCTCAAGCTCAGCGAGCCGCGGTGATCGCAGGCGGCCAGCGGGGGCCGGCCCGCCGGAGGCGCGGGCCGGCCCCGACGCGGGGACCCGCGACGGGCGGCGCGACCCTGAGCTTGCGGTCCGCCGACAAGACGGGGCTCGAGGAGGAAGCGAACGTGTCGGACCTGTGGACACTGAGACCTGACGCCCCCCGCATGTCGGCCCGGGACGCGGACCTGTCGGGGTTCCACGTCTTCGGCACCGACGGCGAGGTAGGCGTCGTGCTCGCGACGTCGGGGGAGCGCGGCCGCTCGCATCTGGTGCTCGACATCGGCCACTGGGTGCTCGGGCGGAGGGTGGTCGTCCCGGCGCGGTACATCCGTCACGTCGAGCACTCCTGCGAGGCGCTCTACGTGACCCTGTCGCGCAAGCAGGTCCGAGGCGCGCCGCCCTACGACGAGGCTGTCGGCCACGACGCGCACCGCCCGGCGGCCGAGGCGTACTTCGGGGCGATCGAGGCCGGCGACGAGCCGCGCACAGGCGCCTGCGCCACGCCGCAAGGCCGACGCGCCGGGCTTCCAGCACTGCTTGAGGCGCGAACCGCCCGCGGCACGCCGACTCGGAACCCGCCCGTTCCGGTGGGCGAACGGCGACGGACCCGGACGGCCCATGGCGCGGAGAGGAGGGATCGTGGCGGCCGACGGGATCCGGGAGACGCGACCGGCAGCGCCCATGCTGCCTCGGGAGATCTATGCGCGAGTCGCCGAGGAGGGGCGCGAACGTCTCGACAGCACGATGGTCCAGCTTGTCTCGCGGGCCTTCATCGCCGGATTCACGATCGTGTTCGGGATAGCTGCGCTCGGCATCACCCACTCCTTGGTGGCGCAGCGATTCGGGACTGCCGTCGGCGACCTCGCCGGCTCCCTGGCGTTCGGGATCGGTCTCGTGTTCCTCGTCGTCGGCCGGTCCGAGCTCTTCACGGAGAACTTCCTCGACCCCGTGGCGGCGGCGGTCGAGGACGGTGGCGGACGGTGG
>CADCWC010000418.1 GCA_902806305.1 uncultured Thermoleophilia bacterium
CGCGCTATGATGTCGCCGTGGCAGCGGGACGCGCCAAGGGCAACGGGCGATGATCGGCCGGCGGCCGCTCGTCACGCTGCGCGTCGACGACGCCGATGCGGTGGCGCGGGTCCTCGCCCGCACGCACACCGCCGCGGCGATGCCCGGCCTCGACGGTCGCAGGGCGCCCGGGCTCGCGGCGGCCGCGGCCGAGGTCGCGGGCAACGCGGTCCGCCACGCCGGCGGCGGCGCCGTCGAGCTCGAGGTCGAGGAGAGTCCCGACGGGCCCGCCCTCGTCGTGCGCGTCGTCGACCGGGGACCCGGGATCGAGGACGCCGACGCGCTCCTCGCCGACGGCCCGCCCGACGGCGAGGGGGGCGAGCGCGGGCTTCGACGGGTGCAGCGCCTGGTGGCGCGGCTCGCCGTGGCCGCCTCGCCGGGGGACGGCTGCACCGTCGTCCTGGCCGAGCCGCTGCCGTCGCACTCGCTCGGCCGGAGCGTCGACGGCACGGCCGAGCTGGCCGAGATCCTGGCCCGGCGCGAGGCGCCGGAGGGCTCCGTCGACCTCACGTCCGGCGAGTTGCTCGCGGTCCTGGACGAGCTGACCCGTGCCGAGCAGGAGGTCGCGCGGCTCCGACGGGCCTGGGACGCGGCGGACGACGAGCTGCCGGCTCTGCGCCGCGAGCTGGCCGAGACGGTCGAGACGCTGACGGCGATCGTGGCGGCCGCGCCACTCGGGGTCGTCGTGCTCGGCACCGACGGGCAGGTCGAGGGCTGGAACGCGGCGGCCGAGCGGATCTTCGGGCACCCGGCCGCCGACGTCCTCGGGCGCACGCTGCCGCTCGTCCCGGGCGACGCGACCGCCGTCCTGCACCTCGACCCCGCGGACCTCACGGCGGCCGAGTCGTGGCAGACCGAGGCGCACGGGCGCCGCTTCGACGGCGCGCCGCTCCACGTGAGCGTCTCGACGGCGCCGCTCCGGACGGAGGCCGGGCGCGTCCGCGGCCGCCTCGCCGTCGTGGCCGACGTCACCGAGCGGACCCGGATCGAGGAGGAGCGGGCCAAGCTGCTCCTGGCCGAGCAGGCGGCCCGGGCCGACGCGGAGGCGGTCGCCGAGCGGATGCGCGGGGTCCAGGCCGTGACCGACGCAGCTCTGGCCCACCTCTCGCTCGACGACCTGCTCGACGAGCTGCTCGAGCGCATCCGGGCGACCCTGGGCGTCGAGACGATCGCCGTCTTCCTGGTCTCCGAGGTCGGGGACGCGCTCGTCGTGCGGGCGTCGCTCGGCCTCGACCCAGAGGCGGTGCGGCGCATCCGGGTGCCGGTCGCCCGGGATCCCGAGGGGCACATCGCCATCGCCCGCGAGCCGTTCGTGATCGACGACCTGCGCGAGCAGTCGGTCGGCAGCGCCATCCTCGAGCAGCGCGGCATCCGGTCGCTGGCCGGCGTGCCGCTGCTCGTGCAGGGCCGGGAGACGGGCGTGCTGCACGTCGGCGCCCGGGAGGTCGGGCGCTTCGCGGAGGCGGACGTGCAGCTGCTGCAGCTCGTGGCCGACCGGGTCGGGCTGGCGATCGAGCACGCCCGGCTCTACGAGGCCGAGCGCGGCGCCCGGCACGCGGCCGAGCGAGCGGTCGAGCGCACGGCCGCGCTCCAGGCGCTCACCGCCGCGCTCGCAGGCGCACTCGCCTCCGCGGACGTGGCGGCCGTCGTCATCGAGCACGCCCGCGCGGCGCTCGGCGCCACGGGCGTGAGCGTCCTCGTCCTCGACGACGCCGCCGACGAGCTCCGCGCCCTCGCGGCCGCCGGCGTGCCGCAGACGCTGGCCGAGACGTGGGCGCGGCTGCCGCTGTCGAGCCGCGGACCGGTCGCGGACGCCGTCCGCGCACGGCGACCCGTGCTGCTCGGCTCCTCGGAGGAGCTCCGCCGGGCCTACCCCGAGTCGGGGCTGCCGCACCAGGACGAGGAGCGCGCCGTGGCGGTCGTGCCGCTCGTGCTCGAGCGCCAGGCCGTCGGAGGGCTCGTCCTGATGTGGTCCGGGGAGCGCCGCGCGATCGCGGGCGACCGGACCTTCCTGGCCGCCGTCGCCGACGTCTGTGCGCAGGCGCTCGAGCGGGCCCGCCTGCTCGAGGCCGAGCGGGCCGCGCGCGCCGAGTCGGAGCAGGTCCGGGAGCGCATCGCGCTGCTCGCCGACGCCGGCGAGGTGCTCGCCTCGTCGCTCGACTACGGCTCCACGCTTCCCGAGCTGGCCCGCCTGCTCGTGCCGCGCGTGGCCGACGTCGCGATCGTGGAGCTGCTCGAGAACGAGACTCTCCACCGGGCCGGCTGGGCGCATCGCGATCCCGCCCGCGAGCCGATGCTGGCCGAGATGGCCACCCGGTTCCCGCCGCTCCTGCGCGGTGACCACCCGACGGCCCGAGCGGTCCGCACCCGCCGGGCCGAGCTGCGCACCGCGGTCGGACCGGAGATCATCCTCCACGAGGTCCGCTCGCCGGAGCACCTCGCGCTGCTCGAGCAGGTCGGCGTGCCGACGTCCGCCCTGGCCGTCCCGCTCGTGGCCCGCGGTCGGACGCTCGGCGCCCTCTTCCTGATGTACACGAGCTCCGGGCGGCGCTACGGGCCCTCCGACGTGGCCTTCGCCGAGGACCTCGCGCGGCGGGCGGCGGTGGCCCTCGACAACGCCCGCCTCTACGCGGACCGGGCGCGGGTCGCCCGGACGCTGCAGCGGAGCCTCCTGCCGCACCGCCTGCCCGACGTGGCCGGGCTCGAGCTCGCCGCCCGGTACCGGCCTGCGGGTGGCGGCACGGACGTCGGCGGCGACTTCTACGACGTCTTCGAGGTGGCGGGCGGCTCCTACGTCGTCGTGATGGGCGACGTCTGCGGCAAGGGCGCCGACGCGGCGGCGCTGACCGGCCTCATCCGCTGGACCGTGCGCGCCGCCGCCATGCGCGAGCGCGACCCGGCGACGGTGCTCACGATGCTGAACGAGGCGGTGCTGGCCCAGACGACGGACTACCGCTTCGCCACGGTCGTCTGCGCCCGCGTCGACCCGACGCCCGGCGGGGCCTGCTTCACCGTGGCGTGCGGCGGACATCCGCAGCCGCTCGTCCTGCGGGCCGACGGCGCGGTCGCGCCCGCCGGCGTCCCCGGGTCGCTGATCGGCGCGCTCGAGGAGGTCGAGGTGGCCGACCGTGCCGTCGACCTCGCGCCCGGCGACGCGGTCGTCCTGTTCACGGACGGGGTGACCGAGGAGCGCGACGAGGCAGGGCGCCCGTTCGGCGAGGAGGGGCTGGCGGCGTTGCTCGGCCGCTCGACGGGCCTCGACGCGCACGCGCTCGCCGGGCGCATCGAGCACGAGGTGACGGGGTGGGCGACGGCCACGCCACGCGACGACATCGCGGTCCTCGTCCTGCGGGTGCCGCCACGGTCCTGACCCGGCGGGCCGAGGTCGCGTGCGGGATGCCGTGCGATCGGCTACCCTTCTCGGTTGTCGGGCGTCCGGCTGCTCGTCTGCCGACGCCTGACCGTGCCCGTCTCCCGTTCGTCCGATCGAAGGAGCAGACACTGTGGCCAAGGCCGGTGTCCGCATTGCGGTGACGCTCGCCTGCACCGAGTGCAAGCGGCGCAACTACCAGTCCAGCAAGTCGAAGCGGAACACGCCCGACCGGCTGGAGATCAAGAAGTTCTGTCCGCACGAGGGTCGCCAGACCGTCCACCGGGAGACCCGCTAGCCGTTCGCGGCGCCCTCCCGTGGCCACCGACGACCCCATCGATCCGGACGAGTCCGCCGTCGCCGAGCGTCGCCGACGGCGCGCCGAGCGCCGCGCCGCGCGCGGCGAGGTGCTTCCGGCCGCGGCCGGACCCGACGTCGCGCCCACCGTCAGCCGCGGCGGGCCGATCCAGTTCCTGCGCGAGTGCGTTCTCGAGATGCGCCGGGTCAACTGGCCGGGCCGC
>CADCWC010000419.1 GCA_902806305.1 uncultured Thermoleophilia bacterium
GGCCCGACGCGACGGCGAGCGACTGGTCCGGCGGACGCCGCCGCCCGCGGGCGTCCGGCTGGAGGACGTGCCGCGCTACGCCGAGCGTCGGCTCGAGCACGAGGGGCCGTCCGTGGCGGCTCCCGCACCGCAGGCGATGCCTGCCTACGCTGGCTGAGCGGCCCCGGCCCGCCCGCCTGCCGCGCCTTCGGGCCCGGCGCGGCCGACCTCGCGCACGGGTGTCGGCGATCCTCGCCGGGTACACTGGAGGGGTAATGGCCGCCACGCTGCCCGCCGTCCCGGAGCGCCACCGCGAGCTGCTCGACGAGCTCATCGACGACGTCGCCGCCTACAGTCCCGACGCCGATCTCGGGATGCTCTCGGACGCGTTCGCGTTCTCCTGCGCCCACCACGAGGGGCAGCTGCGCAAGAGCGGCGAGGAGTACATCCTCCACCCCTGGGGCGTCGCGAAGATCTGCGCCCGACTGCGTCAGCCCACCGTCGTCCTCGTCGCCGCGCTGCTCCACGACGTCATCGAGGACACGGAGGTCTCCGGCCAGGACGTCGGCGTGCGTTTCGGCGAGGACGTGCGGCTGCTCGTCGACGGCGTCACCAAGCTGTCGAAGATCCAGTTCGCCTCGCGCGAGGAGAACGAGGCGGAGAACTACCGCAAGATGATCATGTCGATGGCGCAGGACATCCGCGTCATCGTCATCAAGCTCGCCGACCGGCTGCACAACATGCGGACGCTGTCCTACCTGGGCAAGCAGAAGCAGATCCAGAAGGCGCGCGAGACGCTCGAGATCTACGCGCCGCTGGCGCACCGCCTGGGCATCCACTCGCTCAAGTGGGAGCTCGAGGACCTCGCCTTCGCGACGCTCTACCCGCGGAAGTACGCCGAGATCGAGGCCATGGTCAACGAGCGGCGCGTCGACCGCGAGCACTTCGTGGCCGAGGCGGGCACGGTGCTGCGGCGCGACCTCGACAAGGTCGGGATCACGTCACAGATCTCCGGCCGGGCCAAGCACTTCTACTCGATCTTCGAGAAGATGTCGCGCCGCGGCAAGGAGTTCAACGAGATCTACGACCTCACCGCGATGCGCGTGCTGGTCGGGTCCGACAAGGACTGCTACGGCGCCATCGGCGTGATCCACTCGCTCTGGAAGCCGATGCCGGGGCGCTTCAAGGACTACGTGGCGATGCCGAAGACGAACGGCTACCAGTCGCTGCACACGACGGTGATCGGGCCGCAGGGCAAGCCGCTCGAGATCCAGGTCCGGACGAGCCGGATGCACCAGCGCGCCGAGTTCGGTGTCGCCGCCCACTGGCTCTACAAGGACACGGACCACGCCGAGGCGCAGGGGCAGGGCTCGACGTGGCTGCGCGACGTGGTCGACTCGGCGGGCGAGTCCGACGCCCAGGCCTTCATGGACGCGTTCCTGAACGGCCTGTTCGAGGAGGAGGTCTACGTCTTCACGCCCAAGGGCGAGCTGAAGGCGCTGCCCGCCGGAGCGACGCCGCTCGACTTCGCCTACGCCGTCCACACCGACGTCGGACACCACTGCGTCGGCGCGAAGGTGAACGGCCGGATCGTGCCGCTCGCCTCGACGCTCTCCTCCGGCGACATCGTCGAGGTGATGACGTCGAAGGCCGAGCGCGCCCCGTCGCGCGACTGGCTGAAGATCGTGCGCACCACCCGGGCGCGCAACAAGATCCGTCAGTACTTCGCCCGCGAGCAGCGCGAGGACCTCGAGGCGCGCGGTCGCGACTCGCTGTTCTCGGCGCTGCGCTCGAACGGCCTGCCGCACCAGAAGGTCACCGCCTCGCCGCTGCTCGCGTCGCTGATCCGCGAGATGGGCTACAAGAAGGCCGACGACTTCTACATCGCGCTCGGCGGCGGCAAGGTGCCGGTGGCCCAGGTCACCACCAAGATCCTGCACCGCCTGAAGACGCAGGAGGTCGTCGCGCCCGACACGCCGACCGACCTCGTCAAGCGCCGCGGTCGCTCGCGCGCCGTCGACTCGCGCACCTACGGGATCGTCGTCGAGGGCGTGGCCGAGCACGACGTGCTCGTCCGGATGGCGAAGTGCTGCACGCCCGTCCCGGGCGACGAGATCACGGGCTACATCTCGGTCGGTCGCGGCATCACGATCCATCGCCAGGACTGCCCGAACGCCCGCGCGCTGCTGCGCACCCCCGAGCGCTTCACCGCCGTCGAGTGGGAGGGCGACGCCTCGCAGAGCTTCCGGGTCGAGGTCGCCGTCGACTCCTGGGACCGGTCGCGGCTGCTCGAGGACGTGGGGCGGACCTTCGCCGAGCACGGCTGCAACGTCGTCGAGTACGGCGGCCACGTCGCCGACCAGATGGCGCGCAACTGGTACGTCATCGAGGTCGCCGACGTGCGCACGTTGAAGGCGGTGCTCTCCGGGCTGCGCCAGATCGAGTCCGTCTTCGACGCCTACCGCGTGACGCCGAACAGCCGCTGATCGGGCCGTCCCTCGGAAGGGGGAACCCCTCCGGCGGCACGACCGGGAACCGGCGCAAAGCTCCGCAAGTCGCCGGGCGGCTCGGCCGCGCGCGCCCGGGCGCCGTTCCATAGTGAGGTCATGGTCGTGTTGAGCCCCCTGCACAGCGAGACGTTGCATGCGGTGCTCGACGTGGACCCCGACCGGCTCTACGTCCTGGACCTGCAGGGGCGCTACACGTTCTTCAACGAGGCGGCGCGGCGCAGTGCCGACGGACGGAGGCTCGAGCTCCTGCTGGGGCGCTCGCCGGCGGACGGCCTGCCGCCGGAGCTCGCCGCACCGGTCGAACGCATGTTGGCGGCCGCCCTCTGCGGCGCCCCGCAGCTGCAGCAGCGACTTCTGCCGACCCCCGGCGCGGGCGGGCGCCTGTTCGACACGTCGGCCGTGCCCATGCGCGACGCGCAGGGGCTCGTCGTGGGCATCCTCGTGCGGGCCCGCGACGTGACGGCCGAGGCTGCCCACCGCGAGCAGCTGCGACGTGACGCAGAGCTACAGGGACGGGTCGCGGCGATCGCGCGGGCCGCCGCCACCGGTGTGCCGACCCAGGCCATCCTCGACTCGGTGGTCCAGGCGGCGGGGGCGCTGGCGGGCGAGGGCGCCGCCGCGTTGCTGCGCCGCGGGCGGCACGGTACCGTCGCGGCGGCCGTGGCGGGCGCGGGGATCGTGATCCGCCGGGGCGATCGCTGGACGCTCGCCGAGTCGCCGGCCGCCGCGGAGGCGATCGCCCGCCGACGAGCCGTCGTGCGACCGCTCCCGGACGCGCTGCGGGTCCGTCCCGACCTGGCCACGTCGGTGGCCGTCCCGATCCGGACCCGGCGCCGGATCTGGGGTGCGCTCGTGGCCTGGCCCGACACGCGGCCCGGCGCGGAGGACGCCCTGGTGTCGTCGCTCCGCCAGCTGGCCGACATCGCCGGGCTCGCGCTCGACGTCGCCTCGAGCAGGCGTCGGCTGTCCTCACTGGCGTTGACGGACGCCCTGACCGGGCTGCCGAACGCGCGGGCGGTCCGCGATCAGCTGGCGGCCGAGATCGCCCACGCGCGCCGACACGGACGCCCGTTGATGCTCGCCGAGATCGACCTGGACCGCTTCAAGCTGATCAACGACGTCCACGGCCACGCCGCCGGCGACGCCGCGCTGCGCGCCGTCGGCGAGGCGCTGCGCAGCACGGCCAGGGCCGGCGACGTCGTGGGCCGCATGGGCGGCGAGGAGTTCGTGTGGATCATGCGCGAGACCGGGCTCGCCGACGCGGTCGCCGCCGCCGACCGCCTCCGCGCCCGGATCGCCGCCTGCGCGCCGCCGGGCGGGGCGCCCGTGACCGCGTCCGTGGGGATCGCCGTGCTCGGCGACAGCGACGACGCCGACTCGCTGCTCGCCGGGGCCGACCTCGCGGTCTACCAGGCGAAGGCCGACGGCCGTGACGTCAC